>NCKG01000138.1:0-5744 GCA_002279095.1 Cellulomonas sp. 14-74-6 | reverse complement strand
CGGCTGGAGATCCAGCACTTCTTCGAGGTCTACAAGGACCTGGAGCCCGGCAAGTCCGTGGAGGGCGCCCACTGGGTGGGCCGTGCCGACGCGGAGGCCGAGATCGAGCGGTCGCGGCAGCGGGCGATCGACGCCGGGTACCACTCGCACTGACGCCGTGCCGGGGGCGCCCGGCGTCCGCCCGTCAGGGGCGCCCGGCGAACGGCATCGCGTTGGCCCAGCGGAGCGGGGCGATGCGCACGGGCACGCTGGGGTTGGCGGCCTCGACGATCTGACCGCCTCCGACGAACAGGCTGACGTGGTAGATCGTGCTCGGGTCGGTGGGGTCCGTGGCCCAGAAGACGAGGTCACCGGGGCGCATGCTCGAGTAGCTGATCTTGAGGACCTGCTTGTACTGGTCGGCTGCGGTGCGGTTGATCCCGACGCCCGCCGCGGACCACGCCTTCATCGTCAGGCCCGAGCAGTCGAAGCCGTCGGGCCCGACACCGCCCCAGATGTACGGCAGCCCGACCTGGGCCTCTGCCCAGGACACGGCCGCCTGACCCTGACCGGCCGACCCGCGCGAGACACCGGTGCCCAGGCCGTAGCGGTCGCTGGTCGGCGGGGCGGGCGGCGGGGTGGTCGGGGTGGTCACCGGGGCCGTCACGGGCGGGGCCGTCACCGGTGGCGCGGTGACGGGAGGGGCGGTGGTGCCGCCCGACGTCCCGCCCGACGCACCGCCCGTGCCCGTGCCGGCCGGCGGCGTCGTCGTGGCCGGCGGGGCGGTGGTGCCGCCGGCCGGAGGGGTCCTGGTGGACGGCGTGCTCGTCGACCCGGCCGTCGGGACCAAGCGCGCGGCCTGGGCCGCAGCGTTCTCCCGCTGCTGACGAGCGGCGTCGAGCGCGTCCTGGCGGGCGCGCTCCACGGTCGCCGACGTCTGCTGCGCGACGGCGAGGGCGTTGATCAGCTGGTCCCGCTCGGTGGACGCAGCGGCGATCTGCGCCTGTGCGTCGTCGGACGCCTGCTGCGCGGCGTCGAGCGCCTGCTGCGCGGTGTCCTTGGCGGCCGACGCCTCCGAGGCGGCCGCGGCGGCGTGGTCGCGCAGGGTGTCGGCGACGAGCGTCGCGGCACGGAAGCGCTGGACCGTCTCGTCGGCCTTGCCCGTCAGGTGCGTGAGCGTGCTGGTGCGCTGCGCCACGTCCTGGAACCCGTCGGCCGACAGCACGGCCTCGAGCAGGTCCGCGCCACCGCCGGACCGTGCCATCTGCCGGGCGAGGGCCACGAGGCCGCGCCGGGCGGTCTCCGCGTCGGCGGCCGCCTGCGTGGAGCGCTGGGCGGCCTGGTCCGCGGCGGTCTGCGCGCTCTGCGCGTCGGACAGCGCCTGGGTGTACTTCTCGCCGGCCACCTGCACGGCGACGTCGGCCTGGTCGCCGACCACCGACAGCTCGGCGAGGCGCACCTCCATCTGCGCGACGGACCCCTTGGCCGCCTGCACCGCGGCCTGGGCGCCCTGCACGTCGACGGCGGACGGAGGGGTCGGTGACGGCGACGGGTCGGCAACGGCCCCGGACTGGTCGACGAGGACCAGCAGGGTCGCCAGCACGGCGGACGTCAGCGCCAGGCGGGATCGCCGGGCGGTCCGCTGGGGCCGCGGTGCGGGTGTCACGAGCTGTCTCGCCTCGATCTGGTGGCGGCCGCCCGGCCGCGCACCGGTGCTCATTCCGGGAGGTGCGTCACGCACGCTACCTGCGCAGATCCCAGAAGTGAACATCTGTCACACCTGCATCAGAAGTCACATGGATGTGGTTCGGGACGGATCGGACACCGCAGGCTCCGGCTCGGTCCGGTAGCGCGCGCCCAGGCTCATGGCGACCTCGTCCGCCGGTGCCGGGCGGGCGATGTGGAAGCCCTGCGCCAGGTCGCACCCCATCGCTCGCAGTGCCACCATCTGGGCCGCCGTCTCCACCCCCTCGGCGACCACCTGGAGGCCCGCGCTGTGCGCGGCGTGCACGGCGAGGGCCACCAGCTCGCGGGAGCCGACGTCGTCCAGCGCGATCAGGCTGCGGTCGATCTTCAGCGCGGACGCAGGCAGGTTACGCAGCTGGCCGATCGAGGTGTACCCGGTGCCGAAGTCGTCGATGTGGATGCCGACACCCAGCCGGCGCAGGGTCGTCAGCTGGGCCTGCATCACCGGCGAGCTCAGCGGGACGGTCTCGGTCACCTCCAGCACCAGTCGCTCGGGAGCGATCCCCGCCGCGACGCACGCGCCGACCACGTCGTCGACGATCACGGCCGACACCAGGTGCCGTCCGGAGATGTTCACGGACATGTGCACGTGCGGGCGACCCTCGCGGTCCCATGCTGCTGCCTGCGCCGTCGCCTCGTACAGCGCCCACCGCCCGATGTCGCAGATCAGCGTGCTCTTCTCGGCCAGCGGGATGAACTCGCTGGGCGGCAGCAGGCCGTGGCCGGGTCGCTGCCACCGCGCCAGCGCCTCGTAGCCGACCACCGACCCGCTGCTCAGCTCGAGCAGCGGCTGGTAGTGCATCACCAGCTCGCCCGCCACCAGGGCGTGCCGGACGGCCGCCTCCGCGTCCGCCCGCTCGCTCAGCTCCTTGCGCAGCTCCTCGCCGAACACCTGGACCCGCGCCCGGCCCTCGGCCTTCGCCTGGTACGCACCGGCGTCGGCCTCCCGCACCAGGTCGTCCGGGTCGACCATCCCCTCGTGCGAGAAGGCGACGCCGACGGAAGCGGACAGCCACAGCGCCTGCGGCTGACCCTCGAGCCGGAGCGGCCGCTCCACCGCCGCGACGATGCGGCCGGCCATGTCGACCAGGGGGCGCTGGGACGGCACCGCGCGCACCAGCACGACGATCTCGTCGCCGCCGATGCGGCCGACGACGTCCTGGGGTCGCACGACCTCGCGGATCCGGGCCACGACGGAGCGCAGCACCTCGTCGCCCACCACGTGGCCGAACGTGTCGTTCACCTGCTTGAAGTGGTCCAGGTCGACGTACAGCAGCCCGACGGGCGCACCGGGACGGACGCCGGCGAGCGCCTTCTCCACCTCGGCGAGCGTGCTGGCCCGGTTCATCGCGCCGGTGAGCGCGTCGTGCGTCGCCTCGTGCGCCAGCCGGTCCAGGACCACGCCGCGCTCGGCCGCCGCCGTCCTGGCGTCGACCAGCGCCAGCTGGAGCCGCGCGACGGCCAGGGTGATCAGCACGGCGTAGCCGGCGATCAGCGGCCACGTGTCGAACTCCCGCCCCCTCACGTGCTCCACGGCCTCGATGGCCGGGGCGACGAGCAGCGCGCCGAGCAGCCCCACCACCCGCCAGGTCGACATCGTCGCCGGCCCCTCGGCCGGTTGGGACACCGCACCGGCGGACCGGTGCAGCGAGGCCGCACCGGCCAGCGCGTAGGACGTGAGCCAGAGGCCGTCCAGCCAGCGGTCGGCGGCCGACGCCGCGGCGCCGAGCAGCGTGTACACCACGTCGGCCGCCATCAGCGTCGCGAGCGAACCGAACAGGAGCAGGTAGGCGGTGGGTCGGTGGCCGCCGGCGACGAACAGCCGCGACGCGACCGCGAGCAGCAGCAGGTCGGCGAGCGGGTACGCCAGGGAGAGCAGGGCGGGGAACGTCGGGCCTTGCGCGGCGAGGGTCGGCGCGCCGACGACCACCCAGGCGATCAGGCCCAGGCTCACCACCACCACGCCGGAGTCGACCCAGGCCGCGCGGTCCCAGCCGGTGCGGCGGCACCGCGCCAGCAGCAGCAGGGACACGGCCAGCACGGGGTACGCGGACAGGTACACCGCATCGGCCGGCGACGGGAACGGGTCGACGTGCTGGACGTCCTGGTACCAGGCGTACATCCCGTCGCCGACGATCAGCAGCAGCTGGCCGAGCGCGAGGACGTACCAGGCACGGTGGCAGCGCGACTGCCGCAGGGTCGCGCCCAGCACGACGGCTCCCACCGAGACCAGGCCGATCGCCTGGTACAGCACGTCCCGGGCGAGCACGGACGGCACGAGGACCCAGGCCGTCGCCAACGCTGCGACGACCAGCAGGTAGCCCTTCCACCACCGGTCCACGTCGTAAAGATCGGTCCGACGTGCAGGCAGATGAACGGTTGTCCAGGTGAGATCGGGCCGCGGGGACGGAGTTCACCCGGTCCACCCTGGACGGTCGACGTCCGAATAGTGAGACTGCGGTTCCACGAGCCGGGACGGTGCCCGTAGGCTCCCTGCCATGTCCCGCCGAATGTGTCGCTGACCAGCGCACGTTCGGCTGTGCCCGCGGGCCGGTCGCGTCCCTGCCAGGGCCGCTCCCCCGCCTGAGCTTCGGCTCGCACGTGCGCCACACCCCCGAGCACCACCCCGGGACGGTCGTCGGCTGCACTCCCTGTCCCGGGTCGCCCACCCACCCGCAGGACCGAGAGCAGGAGCGAGCACGACGATGAGCAACGAGAGCTGGAGCTTCGAGACCCGCCAGATCCACGCCGGCCAGGTGCCGGACCCGGCGACGGGCGCCCGCGCCCTGCCGATCTACCAGACCACGTCCTACGTGTTCGACTCGGCGCAGCAGGCCGCCGACCGGTTCGCGCTCAAGGAGCTCGGGCCGATCTACACCCGCATCGGCAACCCGACGCAGGAGGTGGTGGAGAACCGCGTCGCGAGCCTCGAGGGCGGCGTCGGCGCCCTGCTGCTCGCCTCCGGCCAGGCGGCCGAGACGTTCGCGATCCTCAACGTCGCCGAGGCCGGTGACCACGTGGTGGCCAGCCCGTCCCTGTACGGCGGCACGTACAACCTGCTGCACTACACGCTGGCCAAGCTGGGCATCGAGACGACGTTCGTCGACGACCCGCACGACCCCGAGTCGTGGCGCGCGGCGATCCGCCCCAACACCAAGCTCTTCTACGCCGAGACGATCCCGAACCCGAAGTCCGACGTGCTGGACATCGAGACGGTGTCCGGTGTGGCCCACGAGTACGGCGTCCCGCTGATCGTGGACAACACCGTCGGCACGCCGTACCTGATCAACCCGCTGCAGTGGGGTGCCGACGTCGTCGTGCACTCGGCCACCAAGTACCTGGGCGGCCACGGCTCGGCGATCGGCGGCGTGATCGTCGACGGCGGATCCTTCGACTACGCCCAGTACCCCGAGCGGTTCCCGAACTACAACACCCCCGACCCGTCCTACAACGGCCTGGTGTTCGCCCGTGACCTGGGCGTCGGCGGCGCGTTCGGCGTCAACCTCTCCTACATCCTCAAGGCCCGCGTGCAGCTGCTGCGCGACCTCGGCTCGGCGGTCAGCCCGTTCAACGCCTTCCTGATCGCGCAGGGCATCGAGACGCTCTCGCTGCGCGTGGAGCGGCACGTGGCCAACGCCCAGAAGGTCGCCGAGTGGCTCGAGGCCCGTGAGGACGTGCTCGGCGTGCACTACGCCGGGCTCGAGTCGTCCCCGTGGCACGCCAACCAGCTGAAGTACGCGCCGCGCGGCGCCGGTGCGGTGCTGGCCTTCGAGCTCGAGGGCGGTGCCGAGGCCGGCAAGGCGTTCGTCTCGGCCCTGGAGCTGCACTCCAACGTGGCGAACATCGGCGACGTGCGGTCGCTGGTGATCCACCCTGCGTCGACGACGCACAGCCAGCTGACGGCGGAGGAGCAGGCGATGTCCGGCGTGACGCCCGGGCTGGTCCGGCTCGCCGTCGGCATCGAGCACATCGACGACATCCTGGCCGACCTCGAGGCGGGCTTTCGCGCGGCGAAGGGC
>NCKG01000137.1:0-5776 GCA_002279095.1 Cellulomonas sp. 14-74-6 | reverse complement strand
GGCAGGGCTGCCGCGGTGTCGGAGGCGCGGGTTACCGTCCTGGTGTGACGCAGACCACAACCCCGGCCGTCGTGTCGTCCGCCGTGCCGGACGACGTCGGCGCACCGGTCGTGCAGGACGGGTTCGACGCTCTCGTCGCGCCGCTGCGCCGCGAGCTGCTCGCGCACTGCTACCGGATGACCGGGTCGCTGCAGGACGCGGAGGACGCCCTGCAGGAGACCTGGCTGCGGGCGTGGCGCGCGCTGCCGGAGTTCGAGGGCAGGTCCTCCCTGCGGACGTGGATGTACCGCATCGCGACGCGCGTCTGCCTGTCGCACCTGGAGGGCAGGGCGCGACGGCCGCTCCCGGTGGGTCTCGGTGGACCGCAGGCGGACCCCGCCGTCGAACCGCACCAGGACCGGTCGGTGCCGTGGCTGGAGCCGCTGCCCGACCGCCTGCTGTGGAGCACTCCGGACGCCGACCCGGCCGACCGGGCGGTGGACGTCGACACCGTGCGCCTGGCCTTCGTGGCGGCGCTGCAGCACCTCACGGCGCAGCAGCGCGCCGTCCTGCTGCTGCGGGACGTGCTGGCGTGGACGGCGGCGGAGGTGGCGCAAGCGCTGCGGCTGTCCGTGGCGGCGGTCAACTCCACGCTGCAGCGCGCGCACGCCCGCATGGCCACGCTCGACGTCCCGCCGGCACCCGCGGAGCTCACGCCCCACCAGCAGCACCTGCTGCGCCGGTACGTGGCGGCCTTCGAGGCGTACGACGTGCCGGCTCTCGTCACTCTGCTCGCGGCGGACGTGGTCTGGGAGATGCCGCCGTACCCCGAGTGGTACCAGGGGCCCGATGCGGTCGGGAACCTGATCTGCCGCTGGTGCCCGGCGATGGGCCCCGGCAGCATGCGGCTGCTGGGCACGTCCTCGAACGGGCTGCCGACGTTCGGCCTGTACATGCGGGAGGCGGACGGCCGCCACCACGCGTTCCAGCTGCAGCAGGTGACCCTCGGCCCGGACGGCGTGCAGCGGGTCACCGTCTGGTTCGCGCCGGAGCTGTTCGGCGCGTTCGGCCTGCCCGACGTCGTGCCGCCGGACGGGGAGAGGCGCCACTAGGCTCGACGGGTCGGCGCGTGAGCGCATCGCAGGCACGGCCGCCGTGGCGGCCACGGCTCGGGAGGTCCCGATGAGCGACTCCGGCGAGGGCGACTTCGAGTTCGAGCGGAGGTTCGTCGCGCGGGACGTGCCGGCCGAGTTGCTCGAGGCGACGCCGACGCTGATCGTGCAGAGCTACCTCCTTGCCGCCGACGGCTATGCGGTGCGCGTGCGGGTGCAGGCGCCGGGTGTCCCGGCGGTGCAGGACCCGGGGCTGGACGAGCTCCTACTGCTCGAGCGGTACGTCGACCGGGTGGAGTTCGCGTCCGTGACGGTGAAGGGCCCGATGGTGGCCGGCACCCGGTACGAGGCCGAGCGGGAGCTCGACCCGCTGGTGGGCATCGAGATCGTC
Organism: Cellulomonas sp. 14-74-6; assembly: GCA_002279095.1. Classification (GTDB taxonomy): domain Bacteria; phylum Actinomycetota; class Actinomycetes; order Actinomycetales; family Cellulomonadaceae; genus Cellulomonas. The sequence continues at coordinate 4,294 of NCKG01000137.1, read as the reverse complement.
CGCCGCGGACCCGCGCGGGTGGCCAAGCTCCGCCATGCCGTCTGGCTCGGTGACGACGGCTGGGTCATCGACGTGTTCACCGGCGCGAACGCCCCCCTGGTGGTCGCGGAGGTGGAGCGAGGGGGTCCGGTCACCGACCTGGCCATCCCGTCCTTCTGCGTCACCGAGGTCACCACCGACCACCGCTTCGCGAACGACGCCCTGGCGTCGAGGCCGTTCAGCACGTGGGCGGCCGAGCTGGACGACGAGCTCGCCCAGCACGGACCCGTCTTCCTCTCCGAGCTGGGCACCAACCGGCGCCTCGAGCCGTGACCACTTGAAGGTTGACGCTTCAACTATTAGAGTGGTTGACATGACAATCACTTCGTCGACGTCCGGCACAGCACCTCGACCCGGGGCCGGGGCCCGGACGGCAGTGGCTCCGACGCTCGCGCAGGCTCACGAGTCCATCGCAGCGGGCACCGGCATGGACGCTGTCACGCTGCTCGTCGGCGACCTGGACACCCAGCTGCACTTCTACCGAGACGTCCTGCGCCTCGCGGTGATCGAGCAGCCGGTGGACCGACTGGGCACCGGGCCGGCGCAGGTGACGCTGGGCAGGGGGACCACGCCCCTGGTCGTGCTGCGGCACACGCCCGACCTGCCGCCTGCTCGCCGCGGATCGGCCGGCCTGTTCCACACCGCCCTGCTGTTCGACGACCGTGCGGACCTCGCCGAGACGCTGGCCTCGGTCGCACGCCACGCCCCCGGTACCTACACCGGCTCGGCCGACCACCTCGTGTCGTTGGCGTTCTACCTGACCGACCCCGAGGGGAACGGTGTCGAGCTGTACTGGGACCGGCCACGTGAGGCGTGGCGGCACTCCGCCGACGGCGGCGTGCTGATGGACTCCCTGCGGCTCGACCCGAACGAGTTCCTGGGCGAGCACCTGGGGCAGGCGCAGCTCGAGCGGCTGGAGCAGGCGGCGCCCGGCCGGGCTCCGGTCGACGGGGAGACCGTCGTCGGCCACGTGCACCTGTCCGTCGGCGACGTGCCCTCGGGTCGGGCGTTCTACGTGGACGCGCTCGGCTTCGACGTCACGGCACAGTGGCACGGGGCGCTGTTCGTCTCCGCCGGCGGCTACCACCACCATCTCGCGATGAACACGTGGGCCTCGGCCGGTGCCGGACCGCGCGCATCGTCCCTCGGCCTCGGCGAGGTCCGCATCCTGGTGCCGACGGACGAGGACCTCGCCGCGCTCGCCGCGCGCGTCACCCGTGCCGGCGTCCAGGGGGAGCACGACGGGCAGACGTTGCGCTTCGAGGACCCCTGGCGCAACGTGATCCGCGTCGCTGCCGCGGCCTGATCAGCACGTCTGTGCGTCGCGACGTAGCCTGCACGGCGTGACGCATCCCGTACGCATCGGTGTCCAGCTCCAGCCCCAGCACGCCGACTACCCCCAGATCCGCGACGCGGTGCGCCGCGCGGAGGACCTCGGCGTCGACGTGGTCTTCAACTGGGACCACTTCTTCCCGCTGTCCGGCGACCCCGACGGCAAGCACTTCGAGTGCTGGACGATGCTGGGCGCGTGGGCCGAGCAGACGAGCCGGGTGCAGCTCGGCGCACTCGTCACGTGCAACTCGTACCGGAACCCCGAGCTGCTCGCCGACATGGCGCGGACCGTCGACCACATCAGCGGTGGACGCCTGGTGCTGGGGATCGGCGCCGGCTGGAAGCAGAAGGACTACGACGAGTTCGGCTACGAGTTCGGCACGCCCGGGAGCCGGATCGCGGACCTGGCGCAGGCGCTGCCGCGGATCAAGGCTCGCCTGGCAGCAGGCAACCCGGCGCCCACGAGGGACATCCCCGTGCTGATCGGCGGCGGCGGTGAGCGCAAGACCCTGCGCGTCGTCGCCGAGCACGCCGACGTGTGGCACTCGTTCGGTGACGTGACCGAGCTGCGGCGCAAGAGCGCGATCCTCGACGAGCACGGCGCCGCCGTCGGGCGGGACACCGCGTCCCTCGTCGAGCGCTCGGTAGGCGTCGGCGCGCCGCCGGAGGCTGTCGCCGACGACCTGCTCGCCGCGGGCGTCACGCTGTTCACGGTGGGCACCGGCGGACCGGACTACGACCTCTCGCTCGCGCAGAAGTGGGTGCGGTGGCGGGACGAGCGGGCGCAGCGCGAGGGGGACGAGGGCAGGTAGCGGGGCGGACAGCCCCGGAGGTCGCCCCGACCGGCGGCGCGCCTAGGGTGGTGGCGATGCGACATCCACGCTTCCTCCGACGCCCCCGGCGCTGGTGGCTGCGCACGAGCATGCTCGTGCTGCTCGACCTGCTGGTCGCGGTGGTCGTCGGGGTGACCACCGCGTCGGTGCACGGGTCGTTCGGCCCGCACGAGGCACGGTACGACGTCACCACCGACTCGACGGTCACCATCGACGTCGGTCCGCTCGGCACGCTGCAGGTGCACTCACCGTTGCCGCTGACGCTCGGCGTGCGGGCCACGGTCGAGGAGATCCCCGACACCCTGACCTCGGTGGACCCGGCGACCACGCTGGCCGCGCTCAGCGGGGACCTGCAGTCCTACGTCCAGTTCTTCAGCGCGCCGCAGTCGACGGTCCACGACGTCACGCTGGCTCTGATCGCCGACGCCGCGGTGCGTGCGGCGGTCACGGCGCTGCTCCTCGCGGGTCTGTGGTACCTCGGTCGGTGGCTGCTGGGACCGGCTCGACGCGCGGAGCTGGCGACGGCGCTGCGGGTCCACCGGCGCCTCGTCGTGGCCGTGGTCGCCGGGGTCGTCGTGAGCGGCACGGTGCTCACCTCGAGCACCGTGCCGACCCCGAGTCGCTCGACCGCTGCGATCTCGCCCGTGTTCAACGGCACCCCCCTGCAGGGCGCCCGCGTCACCGGTCGGCTCGGTGGCGTGATCGACACCTACGGCGGCTACGTCCTCTCGGCGGTGCGCGAGAACGACGCGTTCTACCAGGCGGCCGACCAGGCGCTCGTCGCAGCGTGGGGCTCCAGGCCCGCGGACCCCGTCGTCTGGTCCCGGCCGTCTCCGACCGCCACCCCGCCCGTGTCGGCGGCCGGCTCGACCGCGGGCGCCACCGGCTCGCCGACGGGGCTCGCGCCGCAGGCGGCCGGTCTCGCGCCGCAGGCGGGCGGCCTGGCCGGCGCCGCCTCCACGTCGCCGACGTCCTCGCCGAGCGGCTCGCCCAGCCCGTCGCCGACGCGCGCCCAGGCGAAGCTGGTCAGCGTCGTCGTTGTCTCCGACCTGCACTGCAACGTCGGGGTGGCATCCCTGATGCACTCCGTGATCACGTTGTCCCGCGCCTCGCTCGTCCTCGACGCCGGCGACACGACCCTCGACGGCACGCCTGTGGAGCAGTACTGCAACACCACGTTCGCCCGTGCCGTCCCGACCGGCGTCGGGCTGGTGACGTCTCCCGGGAACCACGACTCGGACACCACGAGCAAGCGGTACGCCCGTTCGGGCGCAACGGTGCTCGCGGGTTCGGTCGTGACGGTCGCCGGCATCCGGATCCTGGGCGACCACGACCCGAGCCAGACCCGCGTCGGTGGCGGCACCACCTCGGTGGCCGGCGAGACCGTCACGGACGCCGGTGCACGACTCGCGGACGTCGCCTGCGCCGACAAGACCGGCGTGGACCTGCTGCTGATCCACAACCCGTCCATCGGCCAGGAGGCGCTGGACCGCGGTTGCGTGCCGGCGCAGATCTCGGGGCACTACCACGTGCGCACCGACCCCGAGGCGGTCGGCGGAGGGGTGCGGTACATCAGCAGCACGACGGCGGGCGCACAGGTGAACCAGCCGACGATCGGGCCCCTGCGCGGCGTGGCGGAGCTGACCGTGCTGCGCTGGGACACCGAGACCCGCAGGTTCGTGGACTACCGCGTGATCTCCGTGCACCCGGACCGGACGGTCACCGTCGGTGCGGCACAGCCGTGGCCGGCGCTGCCGCCCGCACCGTCGTCCGCCGCCGGGTCGTCGTCCGCTCCAGGCCCGAGCGCGACGGGCGGGACGGTGGCGGCGACCGCAGCACCCTGAGGTCGCCGATCCCGCCCGGCACCGACCGGCCCGGCCCCTACGCTGGACGTCGTGAGCCGGTCCCCGCAGTCGCTGACGGCCGTCAGCCAGGACTACCTCAAGGTGATCTGGTCCGCCCAGGAGTGGTCGGATGCGCCTGTCACCACCAAGGCCCTGGCCGCGCGCCTGGGCGTCGGCGCGTCGACGGTCTCGGAGACCGTCCGGCGCCTGGCCGACGCCGGCCTGGTGACGCACGAGCCCTACGGC
>NCKG01000136.1:0-5787 GCA_002279095.1 Cellulomonas sp. 14-74-6 | reverse complement strand
GTTCGTGCCCACCGACGGCCAGCCCTGGCGTGCGTGGCTGTTCGGCAGCGTCGCGCTGCTCGGGGCCGCGATCACGGCCTTCTACATCGGCCGCCTCTTCTTCATGACCTTCGAGGGCACCAAGCGGTGGACGGCCAGGGCGGACGGCAGTCACCAGCATCCCCACGAGGCGTCCGCGCTGATGACGGTGCCCATGATCATCCTGGCGATCGGGTCGTTCGCGTTGGGCGGCATCCTCATCTCGGGCTCCCGGTTCCCGCACTGGCTCGAACCGTCGGTCGGCGTGACGGAGCACGGGGAGCCGGTGATCCCCGCGCCCGTCCTGGTGGCGCTGAGCCTGCTGGTCGTCGCCGTCGGTCTCGTCATCGCCTGGCGGCGCTACGCCGTCGCCCCGGTGCCCACCACGCCGCCGCTCGGCACCACCCTCACGAGGGCCGCGCGCAAGGACCTCTACCAGGACGTCGTGAACGACGGCGTGCTGGTGGTCCCCGGCCAGGTGCTCACCCGGTCGCTGGTGTACGGCGACCGTGCCCTCGTGGACGGGGCGGTGTCGGGCCTCGCCAAGGGCGCCGTCGCCTCCGGTGACCTGGCCCGCCGTCCCCAGACCGGCTACGTCCGCTCCTACGCCTCGACGATGCTCCTGGGCCTGGTGGCCCTCGTCGTCGTCGTCCTGGCCCTGCAGAGCTGACGGGAGAGCAGCGACCGATGTCTTCCTTCCCCTGGCTCACCGCCCTGGTGCTGCTGCCCCTCGTCGGGGCCGTCGTGCTGTGGGTGCTGCCCGCCGGCCCGCGCAACGTCGTCCGGCCCGTGGCGCTCGGGTTCGCCCTCGGCGAGCTCGTGCTGACGGGTCTGGCGTTCCTCGCCTTCGACACCGGCCGGTCGGCCAGCTACCAGCTGGTCGAGCTGCACGCCTGGATCCCCGCGTTCGGGGTCTCGTACGCCTTGGGCGTCGACGGCGTCAGCATCGCCCTGATCGGCATGTCGGCACTGCTTCTTCCCATGGTGGTGCTCGCGTCCTGGCACGAGCAGGGCAGCGTGACGGCCGCGACCAACGCCCTGCGGCGCTATCTCGCCCTCGTGCTGGTGCTGCAGGCGTTCGTCGTGGCGGTCTTCGCCGCACGCGACGTGTTCCTCTTCTACGTCCTGTTCGAGGTGATGCTGGTCCCGGTCTACTTCATGATCGGCGGCTACGGCGGGGCCAGGCGGCGCTACGCGGCGGTGAAGTTCCTGCTGTACTCCCTCGCCGGCGGCCTGATCATGCTGGTCGGTGTCATCGCGCTCTACCTGAAGGGTCCCGGCGGGCCGCAAGGGTTCCTCACCCAGAACCTCGTCGGACTCCAGCTGAGCACCACGACGGAGCGACTGCTCTTCCTCGCGTTCTTCGTCGCCTTCGCCATCAAGGCACCGATGTTCCCGGTGCACACGTGGTTGCCGGACGCGACCGAGCAGGCCCCGGCCGGCACCTCCACGTTGCTGGTCGGCGTCCTGGACAAGGTCGGGAGCTTCGGGATGCTCACCCTGGCGCTCCCGCTCTTCCCGAACGCTTCGCGTTGGGCGGCTCCCGTGATCATCGTGCTGGCCGTCGTCTCGGTCCTGTACGGCGCTCTGCTGGCGATCGGCCAGCGCGACCTCATGCGCATGATCGGGTACACGTCCGTGTCGCACTTCGGCTTCATCGTGCTGGGCATCTTCGCCTTCACGTCCACCTCGGTGGCCGGGGCCTCCTTCTACATGGTCAACCACGGGTTCAGCACCGGCGCGCTGTTCCTGCTCGCAGGCTTCCTGATCTCCCGACGGGGCTCGCAGCGGATCGACGACTTCGGCGGCCTGCAGCGGGTCACCCCCGTGCTCGCCGGTCTGTTCCTCGTGGTGGGCCTGTCGGCCCTCGCGCTGCCCGGCCTCTCGCCGTTCGTCAGTGAGTTCCTCGTGCTGGTCGGCACGTTCCCGACGGTTCCCGCCGCCGCGGTGGTCGCCAGCGTCGGCGTGGTGCTCGCCGCGCTGTACATCCTGTGGACGTACCAGCGGATGTTCACCGGCCCGGTGCGGCCCGGCCTGGACACCATGAAGGACGTCAGCCATGTGGAGCGGTGGGCGATCGGCCCGCTGGTCGCCGTCATGCTGGTGCTCGGCTTCGTGCCGGGACCGGCCCTGAACCTGGTCCGGCCGCCGGCCCAGACCACCGTGCAGACCGTGGGCGTCGCCGACCTGCCGGCCGTCGCATCCGAAGGGACCGCCAAGTGATCGCCGCTGCCTTCACCGCGCCGACCGTCTCCTGGACGGCGCTCGCCCCGGTGATCGTCGTCCTCGGCGCTGCCGTGGTCGGCGTGCTCGTCGAGGCCTTCGTGCCCGACCGCCTGCGCCGCACCGTCCAGGTGAGCCTGGCCATCGCGGCGAGCGCGGGGGCGCTCGTCGCGGTCGCGGCGCTGTGGAGCGGTGTGCGGCGCACCGGCGGCACGGTGGTGCTCGGTGGGTCGCTCCTGGTCGACGGTCCCACGCTGGTGCTCTGGGCGATCCTGGCGGTGCTCGGCCTGCTGTCCGTGCTGGTGATCGCCGACCGTACCGAGTCGGGCGAGGACTCCTTCGCCCCGCTGGCCGCGGCCGTCCCGGGTTCGGACTACGAGGAGCGGGCCCGTCGTGCCGGCCTCGTCCAGACCGAGGTGTACCCGCTCACGCTGTTCGCCCTCGGCGGGATGATGGTGTTCCCGGCCGCGGGTGACCTGCTCACGCTGTTCGTGGCCCTCGAGGTGCTGTCGCTGCCGCTCTACCTGCTGTCCGGCATGGCGCGCCGTCGCCGCCTGCTGTCGCAGGAGGCGTCGATGAAGTACTTCCTGCTCGGCGCGTTCGCCTCGGCGCTGCTGCTGTTCGGCATCGTGCTGCTGTACGGCTACAGCGGCTCCATCCGCTACGCCGACATCGCCGCGGCGACCGCGACGCCGGGCGGAACCGAGGGGCTGCTGCTGGTCGGCACCGTCCTGCTGTTCGCGGGCCTGCTGTTCAAGGTCGGAGCGGTCCCGTTCCACATGTGGACGCCCGACGTGTACCAGGGTGCCCCGACGCCGATCACCGGCTTCATGGCGGCCTGCACCAAGGTCGCGGCGTTCGGCGCGATCCTGCGCGTCGTCTACGCGATGCTGCCGGGCATGGCGTGGGACCTGGGCGCCCTGCTCTGGATCGTGGCGATCGCCACGATGGTGGTCGGCACCGTCGCGGGCCTCGTGCAGAACGACGTCAAACGGCTGCTCGCCTACTCCTCGATCGCGCACGCCGGGTTCGTGCTCACCGGCGTGGTGGCGCTGCACCAGCGGGGCGTCGGCGGCGTGCTGTTCTACCTGGTCGCGTACGGCCTGGCGACGATCGGCGCCTTCGCGGTGGTGTCCCTGGTACGCGAGCGCAGCGGCGACTCCATCACGGGTGAGGCGACGGCGCTGTCCCAGTGGGCGGGTCTGGGCCGGTCGCACCCGGTGCTGGCACTGACCTTCACGCTGTTCCTGCTGTCCTTCGCCGGCATCCCGCTGACGGCCGGCTTCATGGGGAAGTTCGCGGTGTTCTCCGCGGCGGTGGCCGGCGGTGCCTGGCCCCTGGCGCTGATCGGCGTGCTCGCCTCGGCGGCGGCCGCGTTCTTCTACGTCCGGATCATCGTGCTGATGTTCTTCACCCCGGCGCACGAGGAGACGGTCGGGGCGGCGGTCGAGGCCGGGGCCGTTGCGGACGGGTACGCCGTGCCCGCCGTTGCGTCCGACGAGTCGACGGACGTCGCCGGTGGCGCAACCGCCACGGCGGTCGCGGTCGCCCCGACGCTCACCGCGCGGACCACGGCAACCGTCGTCGTCCGGTCCGAGGGCTTCGCAGCGGTCGCGATCGCGGTGTGCGCCGTCGGCACCGTGCTGCTCGGTGTGTTCCCCACCCCGGTGCTCGACCTGGTCGACGCGGTGGCGCGGTTCCTGCAGTGACGGCTGTCCGCCGCTGCGCCGCCACCGGGTCCGGAAGATAGGTTCATCCCGTGACGACGACGACGGCCTTCGCCCTCGCCGACCCCGAGCTGTCCGCACGACTGACGGAGCGGCTCGGCACGGTCGAGGCGCGTCTGCGTGAGGCGGTGGCGACCACCGACCTGCTGGTCGGCGCCACCAGCACGCACCTGGTCTCGGCCGGCGGCAAGCGGCTGCGTCCCCTGCTCACGCTGCTGACGGCAGAGCTCGGCGACTCCGACCGCTCACAGGTGATCGACGGCGCCGTGGTGGTCGAGCTGACCCACCTCGCGTCGCTGTACCACGACGACGTGATGGACGACGCTCCGCTGCGCCGCGGCGCTCCCGCCGCCCACGAGGTGTGGGGCAACTCGATCGCCATCCTCACGGGCGACCTGCTGTTCGCCCGGGCGTCGCAGGTGGTCGCGCACCTCGGTCAGCCGGCGCTGACCCTGCAGGCGGACACGTTCGTCCGGCTCTGCATGGGGCAGATGCACGAGACGGTGGGGCCGGCGACGGGGGAGGACCCGGTCGAGCACTACCTGCAGGTGCTCGCCGACAAGACGGCGTCGCTGATCTCGACCTCGGCGCAGTTCGGCGCGATGCTGTCCGGCTGCTCGCCGGAGGTGGTCGCGACCGTGGGCCGGTTCGGCGAGCTGATCGGCCTGGCGTTCCAGCTGGCCGACGACGTGCTGGACCTGACCTCCGACGGCTCGCTCAGCGGCAAGACGCCCGGCACCGACCTGCGTGACGGCGTCCCGACCATGCCCGTGCTGCTGCTGCGCGCGCGGGCGGCGGGTCCCGACGCCACCGACGAGGACCGTGCGGCGGTGGCCCTGCTGGACTCCGACCTGTCGGACGACGACCGGCTGGCCGCCGCCGTGGCGACCCTCGGAGGGCACCCGGTGGTGGAGGAGACGCGGCAGCGCGCCGTCGCCGTGGCGCGCGCGGCCGTGGCGGAGCTCGCACCGCTGCCGGACGGACCCGTCAAGGAGTGCCTGGTGCAGTTCGCCGACGCGCTGGTGGACCGCGCGGCCTGACCCGTCCTGAGACGGTCCGGGCGCCGCTGCGGGGCGTACCCCGAGGTGCGGGGCAGCGGCTCACGGGCCGGTCATCGGGTGGTCAGCGCTCCGCCCGGCCCTCGCTATGCTGACCGACGTCCACCTGGTCGTCGTCGGAGAAGACCGCATGAGCGCAGCTGACCCGGCGCCCCGGGATGGCGGTCCGACGGTGCGCGTGGGTGCCACCAGCCACCGTGGCGGTCGCCTGGACAACGAGGACTCGTACCGCGCCGGTGAGGGCGTGTACCTGGTCGCCGACGGCATGGGTGGGCACGAGGCGGGCGAGGTGGCCAGCGCCACGGCCGTCGAGTCCCTGGGCAGCCTGACGGGCGGCACGCCCGACGAGGACGACGTGCGTGCGGCGTTGCGCACGGCGCACGACCGGGTGCGTGCTCTGCCGGTGGGTGGTGAGCGGCGCCCCGGGACGACGGTGTCCGGTGTGGTGCTGAGCGAGCGCGACGGGTTGCCGTGCTGGCTGGTGCTCAACGTCGGCGACTCCCGCACGTACCGGATGGTGGGCGGCGTCCTCGAGCAGCTGACCACCGACCACTCGCGCGTGGCGGAGCTGGTGGCGACCGGGTTCCTCGACCCGCAGGACGTGCCCCGGCATCCCGAGCGGCACGTGGTGACGCGCGTCCTCGGCGGTGGTTCTCCGGACGTCGAGCCGGACGTGTTCGCGCTCCCGGTCAGCCCCACGGAGCGCATCGTCGTGTGCAGCGACGGGCTGTCGGCGGCGCTGCCGGACGCCCGGATCCAGG
>NCKG01000135.1:0-5802 GCA_002279095.1 Cellulomonas sp. 14-74-6 | reverse complement strand
TTTTGTCACGGATGCGGGACTCCGACGCGGACAGGTTCTCGACCGCCACGTTGAGGTTCTTCACCCTGTGGTCGAAGCGGTTCTGCACGGCACCGAGGTTGGCGCGAACGGTGGACACCGTGCTGATCGCCGCGTCGATGGCCTTGATGGCGCCGTCGGCACCGGTGGCCTTGCCGAACTGCACCGTCTTGGCGGCGATGTCGCCGAACGTCCCGTCGGGCGCGTTGCCCGTGAAGACGATGGACGAGCCGGCGCCACCGCTCACGGTGACGTTGGCGCCCAGCGCCGCGGTCGCCGCGTCCTGCAGAGCGCTCTGTGCCTCCGCCCCCGTGGTGGCCTTGGAGTAGTCCACCGACGTCAGGTCGAGGATCTTGCCGCCCACGCTGATGGTGCCGTTGAGCGCCTTGTAGTCGCTCACGTTGGCCATCGAGTTGGTGCCCGCGATCGTCACGGTGCCAGCCGTCGTGCCGGTCGCGTTGACGACGGCCGCCGTGGTGGCGGTGCCGGAGCTGACGTCGACGCCCGCAACGCCCAGGCCTGCGGCGCTCATCGAGGTGCCCACGCCGACGCTGATCGTCTCGCCGACGTTGGCACCCACCTGGAAGGTGCCGTTGTACGAGCCGTCCAGCAGCTTGGTGCCGTTGAACTGCGTGGTGTCGGCGATGCGGGTCAGCTCGGACTTGAGCTGGCCCATCTCCGACTGGATGTTGCCCTTGGCGTCCGCCGAGAGGCCACCGGTGTTGGAGGCCTGCACGGACAGGTCGCGCATGCGCTGCAGGATCGAGGTCGACTCGTTCAGCGCACCTTCAGCGGTCTGCACCACCGAGGTGCCGTCCTGGGCGTTGCGGACGGCGACCTTGAGGCCACCGATCTGCGAGCGCAGGCCCTCGGAGATGGCCAGGCCGGCCGCGTCGTCGGCGGCACGGTTGATGCGGAAGCCGCTGGACAGCTTCTCCAGCGACTTGGACAGGTCGTTCTGGGTGATGGACAGGTTGCGGTACGCGTTGGCGGCCGCGATGTTCTGGTTGATCGAGAGACCCATCGTTCTCTTCCTCCTGAGTTCGGGTCGGGCGGCCCATCCGTGGGCACACCCCGTTCATCGCCACCGTGGGCGCTGGTCTGAGAAGTTCTGCGCGGACTCTTCGTCGCGGTGCGCAGCTCGCCTCCGCGCAGGCGTCAGGCGCCGAGCGCCCGGCTCGCGAAGGCCGTCGGCATCACGCTGCCGGTCCGCGGCGAGGGGACGCCGGCGCCGTACACGCTGGCCGGCATCGACGCACGCGCCGCGACGGCGGCGAAGTACGCCTGCCGCCGCCGCTCCGCCACGCCGCCGGGGCGCTCGCCGCCGCGCACCAGCCCGGGGTTCATCGACGCGTTCATGCCGTCGCGCAGCAGCCCCAGCGCCTCGGTGCGCAGCTGGCTGATCCGGGACTGGGTCACGCCGAGCTCGTCGGCGAGGTCGGCGATCGACCGGTCCTCCAGGTACAGGCCGCTGACCACGGCGCGCAGCCGCTCCGGCAGCACCTCGACCGCCGCGCGCAGCCAGTGCCGCTGCTCGGCGGCCAGCACCTGCTCCTCGGGGGTCGCGTCGTCGTCGGCGATGGAGTCCGCGATCGGGGTCTCCGACGCGTCGATGGACAGCACGCGCCGCTCGGCGTCGTGCCGGGCGACGTCCACGCCGGCGGCGTCCGTGCCGAGGGCGGAGGCGAGCTCGTCCCGGCTGGGCTCGCGGCCCAGCGCCGCGCGCAGGCGCTCGGTCACCTCGGACAGCTCGCGGACCCGGCGGCGAGCGGAGCGGCTGGCCCAGTCCATCGAGCGCAGCTCGTCGAGGAGGGCGCCCTTGATGCGCAGCGACGCGTAACGAGCGAATGGCACACCGGCCTCGGGGTCGAAGCTGCGCGCGGCGAGCACCAGGGCGAGCGAACCGGCGGAGGCCAGCTCGTCGCGCGTCACCGACGGCGGGACGCGGTGCAGCAGCTCGGTGACGTGGTAGCCGACCAACGCGAGGTTGTTCACCACCAGCTCGTCGTGCGCGTTCATGGGAGAAAGGTCGTCGTTCCCACGCAACGACTTGAACAGTTTGGCTGCAGCGGCGAGGAACGCCCGAAGGGGTCATTGCGTCGGGCGTGCAACAAATCCGGACGTATGGTTCGGCGGAAATTCGGACGTTCTCCGTCAGATCGCTCGCCCGCCCCGGATCGGTGTGAGCGACGTCACAGGGCCGATTCCTACGACATGACGTGCCTGTCTCACATGCTGGTCAGCGTCACTCTGGTGCTACCGCTCGGTATGCAGGTCGGCATCGGATTGGGCCGTTCGGGTCAGATCCCGGCGGTACCGGCCGATACCTACGGCAGAGCTCACCGGGGCTTCACCCGCCGACCACCGAACCGCGCACGAGAGGAGGGCACAGGAGATGTCGTTGACCCAGCTGTCCGACGTCCTCTGGCAGGAACGTCACCTGCTGGACCTGCTCCTGTTCAAGCTCGAGGAGGAGCAGCTGGTGCTGAGCAGCGGCCGCACCCGCTGGCTCGCCAACGCCACCCGCGAGGTGGAGGCGGTGCTGGACGAGATCCGCTCCGCCGAGATCGCCCGGGCGGTCGCCGCCGACTCGGCCGCCCGCGAGCTCGGCCTGAGCTCCGACGCCGGCCTGCGTGCCCTCGCTGACGCCGCCCCGGAGCCGTGGGACGAGCTGCTGCGCGCCCACCACGAGGCGTTCCTGTCCCTCACCGGCGAGATCAGCCGGCTGGCGGACGACAACCGCGAGCTCCTCGCCATGTCGCACCGCGCCACGCAGGAGACCCTGATGTCCCTGCAGGACTCCGTGCAGACGTACGACGGGTCGGGCCAGGCCGCGGTGCTCGCCGAGCACGGCTCCCGCGTCCTCGACCGGTCGATCTGAGGCGGGGATGGCCAGCACCTTCTCGGGCATCGGCACCGCCCTGAGCTCCCTGATCGCCCAGCGGCAGGCGCTCACCGTGGCGGGCCAGAACATCGCCAACGCCAACACCCCCGGCTACACCCGCCAGCGCGTCGACCTGGCCTCGGTGCCCGGTGCCCAGGTGCCGTCGATGTTCGCCACCTCCGACGGCGTCGGCATGGGCACGCAGGTCACCGGGATCTCCCGGCTGTCCGACCAGTTCCTCGACACCCAGCTGCGCTCGCACACCGGCACCGCCTCGTCCCTGGCCGCTCGCGCCGATGCGTACACCACGCTCGAGACGAGCCTCGGCGAGCCGTCGACCACCGGCCTGTCCTCCCAGCTGTCGACGTTCTGGGCCGGCTGGCACGACGTGGCGAACTCCCCCGACGACAGCGCCGCCCGCACCGTGCTGCTGGACGACGCCCGCCAGGTGACCGAGACGCTGCGCGCCCGGTACGGCGACCTGCAGACGCAGTGGCAGCAGGCGCGCAGCACCACGGGCACCCTGGTGGACCAGACCAACACGCTCGCGTCGAACGTCGCGGACCTGAACAAGCGCATCCTCGACATCACCAACTCGGGCGGCAGCGCCAACGAGCTGGCCGACCAGCGCGACCAGGTGGTCACGCAGCTGTCCGGCCTGGTCGGCGCCACGGCGCGGCAGCGGGCCGACGGCCAGCTCGACGTGATGGTCGGCGGCAACATGCTGGTGTCCGGGGACCACGTGCGTCAGCTCGCCGTCAGCGGCCCGGCGGCCTTCTCGGGTGCGACTGGTGACCCCTCGGCCGTCCCACCGGTGGTCGCGGCCGCCGTCCGGGTCGTGTGGGCCGACGCCCCGACGCAGGACGCGGCCCTCTCCGGCGGCCGGGTCGCCGGTCTGCTGACCGTGCTGGCCCCGCCGGACGCCTCCGGTACCGGCGGCATGCTGACCGAGGCCGCCGCGAGCCTCGACACGGTGGCGCAGGCGCTCGCCGACGGCGTCAACGCCCTGCACCGGCAGGGTCAGACGGTCGCCCAGGCCACGACCGGCTCCACCGCCCCGGGCGGCACCGACTTCTTCGCCATCAGCGGCGGATCGGCGGCCGCCGGCATCTCCGTCGCACTGAGCACCCCCGACCAGATCGCCGTCGCGGCACCCGGCAGCGGGCCGCTCGACGGCTCCGTCGGGCAGAAGATCGCCGCGCTCGCCGACAGCTCGTCCGGCCCCGGTGCCGTGTGGGCCGCCGCCGTGGCGCAGGTCGGCAGCATGTCGGCGTCGGCCTCGTCCCGCAGCGGCGTGGCCGAGCAGGCGCGCGCGTCGGCGGAGACGGCGCAGCAGTCCGGCGCCAGCGTGGACACCGACGAGGAGACCGTCTCGATGCTCGCCTTCCAGCGCGCCTACCAAGGCGCCGCCCGGGTGATCACCGCTTTGGACGAGATGCTGGACACCCTGATCAACCGCACCGGGACCGTGTGGAGATGAGCATGCTCGGCCGTGTGACGCAGCAGACGGTGCAGGCCTCGAGCCTGCGCAACCTGCAGTCCAACCTCAGCCGGATGGCCACCCTGCAGGCGCAGATGTCCAGCGGCACCAAGCTCCAGCTGCCGTCGGACGACCCGTCGGCCACCTCGGACGTGATGCGGCTGAACGCCTCGGCCCGTCAGCTCGACCAGTTCGGCCGCAACGCCTCCGACGGCACGTCGTGGCTCACCACCATCGACACCGCCCTCTCGTCCACCACCACCGCGCTGCAGCGTGCCCGCGACCTGACCGTCCAGGGCGGCAACGGCGCCTACGGCGCGACGTCGCGGCAGGCCCTGGCCACCGAGATCGCGGGCATCCGCGACGACCTGCTCAAGCAGGCCAACACGACCTTCCTCGGCCGCACGGTGTTCGCTGGCACGTCCAACACGGGGGCGGCGTACACGGTCGGCACGGACGCCAGCGGCAACCCGACGTACACGTTCAACGGCGTCACCGGATCGTCCGTGCAGCGGCAGGTGGGCACGGACACCCAGGTCCGCGTCGACTCCGACGGCTCGACCGTCTTCGGGGCGGTCGACCCGGCGACGGGTGCGTACAGCACCGTCTTCGCCACCCTGGACCAGATCGCGTCCACGCTGAACGCCGGCGGCGACCCCACCAAGTACCTGTCCCAGCTGGACGGCCACCTGAACGCGGTGACCAACGAGGCCGCCTCGATCGGCAGCCGCCAGCGCGTGCTCGACGCCTCGACGGCGGACCTGACCAGCGCGAGCCAGACGGTGAAGACGCAGACCTCCGGCCTGCAGGACATCGACCTGGCCGAGGTGATCATGCAGCTGAAGTCGCAGGAGGTCGCCTACCAGGGCGCCCTCGGGGCCACCGGTCGCGTGCTGCAGCCGACGCTGATGGACTTCCTCAAGTGAGCCCCGCCCCCGCCGCCCAGACGGTAACGGTGTCCACCGCCGCCGGTCCCCGTCAGGTGCCCGCCGTGCTGCGGTTCGCCGATCCGCTGCCGGGCCTGCCCGGTCGCACCGAGTACGCGCTGGACGCGCTGGACGACGAGGGCCTGCTGTTCGCGCTGCGCAGCGCGCCCGACGCGGCGGCGCCGCGGGTCCGGCTGTTCGTCGTCAGCCCGGGCCTGTTCTTCCCCGACTACGCGCCGTCCATCCCCACGGACGCGCTGGACGGCGTGCGCGGGCGCCCGGCCGCCGGTCCTGCACCGGACCCGGTGCTGCTGAGCGTGGTGCACCCGGGCGAGGCGGACGGTGAGCACCCGACGGCCAACCTGCTCGCCCCGCTCGTGGTCAACCCGCACAACGGGCGTGCCGTGCAGACGGTCCTCGACGAGGACCTGCCGCTGCGCGCCCCGCTGGGCTGACGCCGAACCCTCACGACGAGGTCGCTCCGGCCGATGGAC
>NCKG01000134.1:0-5832 GCA_002279095.1 Cellulomonas sp. 14-74-6 | reverse complement strand
ATCGGTCCTCCGCTCGGACGGTCGGCTGGGTGGGAAGGTGCAGGCCGTGCTCAGACGAGCGGGGCGCCCTGGGTGAAGCGGTCGTAGCCCTCGTCCTCGAGCCGGTCGGCCAGGTCGGAGCCGCCCTCCTCGGCGATGCGCCCGTCGACGAAGACGTGCACGAAGTCGGGGCGGATGTACCGCAGGATCCGGGTGTAGTGCGTGATCAGCAGCACGCCGACGTCGGTCTTGCTCGCCACGCGGTTCACGCCCTCGGACACGATGCGCAGCGCGTCGACGTCCAGACCGGAGTCCGTCTCGTCGAGGATCGCGAACTTCGGTGCCAGGAGCTCCATCTGCAGGATCTCGTGGCGCTTCTTCTCGCCGCCGGAGAAGCCCTCGTTCACCGACCGCTCGGAGAAGGCCGGGTCCATGCGCAGGTTGTCCATCGCGGTGCGCACGTCCTTGACCCACGTGCGCAGCGCCGGAGCCTGGCCGGACACGGCCGTCTTGGCGGTCCGCAGGAAGTTCGACACCGAGACGCCGGGCACCTCGACCGGGTACTGCATGGCCAGGAACAGGCCGGCACGAGCGCGCTCGTCGACCTTCATCGCGAGCACGTCCTGGCCGTCCAGAGTGACGGAGCCGGAGGTGACGTGGTACTTGGGGTGACCGGCCAGCGAGTAGGCCAAGGTGGACTTGCCGGAGCCGTTCGGCCCCATGATCGCGTGCGTCTCGCCGCTGTTCACGGTGAGGTCGACGCCACGCAGGATGGGCTTGGGCCCTTCCTTCGTCTCGACGCTGACGTGCAGGTCGCTGATCTGCAGGGTGGACATGGTTCTCCTCGGGGTCTTCAGAGCCGGGCGTCGACGTCGACGAGCACCTGCTCGCCCTCGACGGTCAAGGGGTAGACGGGCACGGGCCGGACGGCGGGCGGGGACAGCGGCTTGCCGGTGCGCAGGTCGAACCGCGACCCGTGCAGCCAGCACTCGATCGTGGCGCCCTCGACCTCGCCGTCGGACAACGAGACCTGGCCGTGCGAGCAGATGTCGCTGATGGCGTGCAGCTCGCCGTCCTCGTCGCGGACGACGGCCACCTCGACGGTGCCGTCGGCGCCCTCGAGCTCCACCCGCAGGGTGCCCGCCACGGGGACCTGCGAGGCGAGGCACGCGCGCTGAGCGCTCATGCCTGCTCGCCCTCCGCGGCCGCCCCGTCCGGGGACTCGAGGACGACGGCACCGGCCGCCGCCAGCTCGCTCTCGATCGACGCGAGCAGCCGCTCCTCGATCTCCGGGACCTCGATCTGGTGCAGCAGCTCGGCGAAGAAGCCGAGCACCACCAACCGCCGGGCGTCCTGCTCGTGGATCCCGCGCGAGCGCAGGTAGAACAGCTGCTCGTCGTCGAACCGGCCGGTGGCGCTCGCGTGCCCCGCACCCTCGATCAGGCCGGTCTCGATCTCGAGGTTCGGCACGGAGTCCGCACGCGCCCCGTCGCTGAGCACCAGGTTGCGGTTCAGCTCGTAGGTGTCGGTGCCCTCGGCCTGCGCCTGGATCAGCACGTCCCCGACCCACACCGCGTGCGCGCCATCGCCCTGCAGGGCGCCCTTGTACGCGACGCGGGAGCGGCACGACGGCACCGCGTGGTCGATGAACAGCCGGTGCTCCTGGTGCTGGCCCGCGTCGGCGAAGTACAGGCCGAGCGCCGTGACGTCGCCGCCCTCACCGGTGAACGCGGCGTCCGGGGTGATGCGCACCACGTCGCCGCCCAGCGTGACGACGATGTGCCGCACGGTGGCGTCCCGGCCGACGCGCAGGCGGTGCGCCGCGTCGTGCACCGAGCCCGGGGCCCAGTCCTGCAGCGACACCACGGTCAGGTGAGAGCCCTCGTCGGCGACGATCTCGATGGTCTCCGCGAGCGCCGCCTGGCCGATGTGGTCGATCACGACGGTGCCCTGGGACATCGCCTCGGCGTGCACCAGCAGGTGCGCGGCGGTCGGGTCGAGGGACGAGCCCTCCAGCACCACGGTGGTGACCTGCGAGGCGACCGCCTCGCGCGGGAACGTCACGACGGTCGACCGCGGGAAGGACGCCCACGACGCAGCCGCGATCCGGTCCCCCGGCCGGCCCGCCCGGCCCAGCCGCGCGTCGTCGCGGTCGACGATCTCCACGCGTACCTCCGGGCTCTCCACCACGGTGGTCAGCACGCCGTGACCGGTCAGCACGCCGCCGGCGGCCGCCACCAGCGGCGCCAGGCGGTCCATCGGCGAGAACCGCCACTCCTCCTCGCGGCCGGTCGGCACGGGGAAGTCGGCGACGTCGAAGCTGGTCCGCCGGGCGGCCCGGCTCGTCTCGGGGACGGTCGCCACGCCATGGCTGTGGGCCTGGTCGGCGACCGCCCGCGAGTGGTCGGTCGACAGCCCCGCGGGCTCGTTCGTCGTGGTCGTCATCAGCCGACGGCACCTTCCATCTGGAGCTCGATGAGGCGGTTGAGCTCGAGCGCGTACTCCATGGGCAGCTCACGGGCGATGGGCTCGACGAACCCGCGCACGATCGTCGCCACGGCCTCCTGCTCGGGCAGGCCTCGGGACATCAGGTAGAACAGCTGGTCCTCGCTCACCCGCGAGACCGTCGCCTCGTGGCCCATCGTCACGTCGTCCTCGCGGACGTCGACGTAGGGGTAGGTGTCCGACCGCGAGATCTGGTCCACCAGCAGCGCGTCGCACAGCACGGACGACCGGGACGCCGCGGCGCCCTCGAGGATCTGCACCAGCCCGCGGTACGAGCACCGGCCGCCGCCGCGCGCCACCGACTTGCTGACGATGTGGCTGGAGGTGTTCGGCGCCGCGTGCACCATCTTCGAGCCGGTGTCCTGGTGCTGGCCCTCGCCGGCGAACGCGATCGACAGCGTCTCGCCGCTGGCGTGCTCGCCCATCAGGTACACGGCCGGGTACTTCATGGTCACCTTGGAGCCGATGTTGCCGTCGACCCACTCCATGGTGCCGCCCTCGGCGACCGTCGCCCGCTTGGTGACCAGGTTGTACACGTTGGTCGACCAGTTCTGGATGGTCGTGTACCGGACGCGCGCGTTCTTCTTCACGATGATCTCGACCACAGCGGAGTGCAGCGAGTCGCTCTGGTAGATCGGCGCGGTGCAGCCCTCGACGTAGTGCACGTACGAGCCCTCGTCCGCGATGATCAGCGTCCGCTCGAACTGGCCCATGTTCTCCGTGTTGATGCGGAAGTAGGCCTGCAGCGGGATGTCGACGTGCACGCCCGGCGGCACGTAGACGAACGACCCGCCCGACCACACGGACGTGTTCAGCGACGCGAACTTGTTGTCCCCCGGCGGGATGACCGAGCCGAAGTACTGCTCGAAGATCTCGGGGTACTCCTTGAGACCGGTGTCGGTGTCGAGGAAGACGACGCCCTGCTTCTCCAGCTCTTCCTGGATCTGGTGGTACACCACCTCGGACTCGTACTGCGCGGCGACGCCGGCGACCAGGCGCTGCTTCTCCGCCTCGGGGATGCCCAGCCGGTCGTACGTGTTCTTGATGTCCTCGGGCAGGTCCTCCCAGCTGGCGGCCTGCTTCTCCGTCGACCGGACGAAGTACTTGATGTTGTCGAAGTGGATGCCGGACAGGTCGGCGCCCCAGGCGGGCATCGGCTTCTTGTCGAACAGGCGCAGGGCCTTCAGCCGTGTCTTGAGCATCCACTCCGGCTCGTTCTTCAGCCGGGAGATGTCGCGGACGACGTCCTCCGACAGGCCGCGGCGCGCGCTCGCGCCGGCCACGTCCTCGTCGTGCCAGCCGTAGCCGTAGGTGCCGATCGAGGCGATGGCCTCGTCCTGCGTCAGCTGGGTCGAAGGCGTGGTGATCGGCTCCGTGGGTGCGCTCATGCTGTCGGTCCTTCCGTCGCGAGCACGGGGGTGGTCGGTGCTGCTGGGACCCGGCGGGTGCCGGTGGGGATGCTGGTGGTGCAGACGTGGCCGCCGGAGGACAGCGTCGCCAGCCGCTGGACGTGCACGCCGAGCAGGTGGCCGAACGCGCGGGTCTCCGCCTCGCACAGCTGTGGGAACTGGGCCGCGACGTCCTGCACGGGGCAGTGGCCCTGGCACAGCTGCACGGCGTCGGTGCCCGGGACCGGACGAGCCGACGCGGCATAGCCATGGTCGTCCAGAGCCCGCGCGAGCGCCTCCGCACGGGCCGCCACGTCGGTCCCCGCCGCGTCGACTGCCGGGGCGATCTGCCGCTCCAGGGAGCCGACGCGCTCGGCGGCGAACTTCTCGACCGCTTCCGCGCCGGCGGCGCTGGCCAGGAACGCGAGCGCCTCCGCGGCGATCTCGGCGTACCGGTGCTCCAGGTCCCGCTGCCCCCGGGTCGCGACGACGAACCGGCGGGCCGGACGTCCACGCCGGGCCGGTGCTCCGCCCGTTGCCGTGTGCGGCGCGATCTGCCCGTTGTGCTCCAGCGCGGACAGGTGGCGCCGCACCCCCGCCGGTGTCAGGTCCAGGGCAGCGGCCAGCTCGACGGCGCTGATCGGCCCGTCCGCGGCGATCAGCTCGAGCACGCGCTGGCGGGTCCGGGTCTCCAGGTCGTCCATCCGCCCGGAGGACGCTCCGGCGAGCACGCCTCCGGCCGGCACGACGACGGGCAGCGGTCTGCTCATGCGCACCTCCACAGGAGACGGGGTGACCGGCGCGACGAGCACCGGATCGAGCTGTCGGGGACCGACGTGGTGGTCGCTCCCGATATCGGCAACATCCTTGTTGCCAAAATACATCCCGGCAAGCAAGGCATGCCTTCCTCGTCCGCCATGCGGCCCCCGCGCAGGACGCGTCGCGCGAGCGGCCCGGTCAGGCGCCCTTCGCGTCGCCGTACGACCTGGCGGTTCCCACGGAGAGCGGGAACTCGACCGGGAAGTCGCCGAACAGCAGCCGCCCGGCGGCCCCCGCGGCGGCACGGACCTCCTCGACCACCGCCGGCGCCAGGGCCGTCGGGGTGTGGACCACCAGCTCGTCGTGCAGGAAGTAGACCAGGTGCGGACACCCGGCGAACGGCTCCGCCGCGCCTCCCACCGCAGCCGTCGACCCCATGGCCCACAACCTGCGCCGGGTCTCGGCGATCCAGGCCAGGGCCCACTCCGCAGCCGTGCCTTGCACGACGAAGTTCCTGGTGAACCGGCCCCAGCCCCGGCTCGCCGCCCGCGCCCGTGACTCCTCGCCGGTGCCGGCTTCGTCCGACAGCGCGTCGAGCTGGGTCCGGGTCCAGGCCGCCCCAGGGCGCGGCGACCCGCGCCCCAGCAGGGTGGAGACCACCTCCCCGCGCTCGCCGGCGCGCGCGGCCGCCTCGACGTAGGCCAAGGCGTCGGGGTACGCACGGGCGATCCGCGGCAGCACGGCTGCGCTCGCGCCGGTGGTGCCGCCGTAGAGCGCGCCCAGCATCCCGACCTTCGCCAGCGCCCGCTCCGGCACCACCCCGGCCGCCACCATCGCGGCGTAGAGGTCGTGGCCCCGGCCGGCTGCGGCGAGCTGCTCGTCGTGCGCCAGCCCGGCCAGCACCCGCGGCTCCAGCTGCGCCGCATCGGCGACGACCAGGCTCCACCCCTCGTCGGCACGCACCGCACCCCGCAGGTGACGCGGCAGCTGGAGCGCACCACCACCGCTGCTCCCCCACCGCCCGGTGACCACCCCTCCGACCACGTACTCGGGGCGGAACCGACCGTCGTGCACCCAGGTGTCGAGCCACGTCCAGCCGTTGGCGGCGTGCAGGCGTGACAGCTGCTTGTACTCGGTCAGCGGCTCGATCGCCGGGTGGTCGAGACCCTCGAGCTCCCACTTCCGGGTCGACGTCACGGGC
>NCKG01000133.1:0-5922 GCA_002279095.1 Cellulomonas sp. 14-74-6 | reverse complement strand
ACTCGCCCACCGGCGTCGCGGACACCGTGGTGGTCGTCGTGAACCTCGACCCGTTCCACCCACGGGAAGGCATGGTCCTGCTGGACCTCGAGGCGCTCGGGCTGCCGGCCCTCGGCCCCGTGAGGGCGCACGACCTGCTGACCGACGCCACGTTCTGGTGGGGCCCCGAGGCGTTCGTCCGGCTCGACCCGACCGTCAGCTGCGCCCACGTGGTGCACGTGGACGTGCCGTGACCGAGCCGCCACCGACCACCGCCGCGCTGGCGCTGCACGGCCTGCCCGCGCGCCGCCAGCCCCAGGTGCCCGCCGCGGAGCTGCCGGGCGCCCCGACGCCGGACTCCCAGTGGTACCGCACCGCCGTGTTCTACGAGGTGATGCTGCGGTGCTTCTCCGACTCCCGCGGTGAGGGCTCCGGCGACATCCAGGGCCTGATCCAGCGCCTGGACTACCTGCAGTGGCTCGGCATCGACTGCCTGTGGCTGCCGCCGTTCTACCCGTCACCCCTGCGTGACGGCGGCTACGACGTGGCGGACTACACGGCCGTGGCGGCGCAGTACGGCTCGATCGCCGACTTCACCGAGCTGGTGCAGCAGACCCACGCCCGCGGCATGCGGATCGTCGTCGACCTCGTCATGAACCACACCAGCGACCAGCACCCGTGGTTCCAGGCGTCGCGTGCCGACCCCGACGGGCCCTACGGCGACTTCTACGTCTGGCGCGACGACAGCACGGGCTATCCCGATGCCCGCATCATCTTCGTCGACACCGAGACGTCCAACTGGACGTTCGACCCCGTCCGGCGGCAGTACTTCTGGCACCGGTTCTTCAGCCACCAGCCCGACCTCAACTTCGAGAACCCTCGCGTCGCGGAGGCGATGCTCGACGTCGGCCGGTTCTGGCTGAACCTCGGCGTCGACGGGTTCCGGCTCGACGCGGTCCCCTACCTGTTCGAGGCGGAGGGCACCAACTGCGAGAACCTGCCGGCCACGCACGCCTTCCTGCGCCGGGTCCGGCGGATGCTCGACGAGGAGTTCCCCGGCCGCATCATGCTGGCCGAGGCGAACCAGTGGCCCGAGGACGTCGTCGACTACTTCGGCACCGCGGAGGAGCCGGAGTGCCACATGTGCTTCCACTTCCCGGTGATGCCGCGCATCTTCTACGCGCTGCGCGACCAGCGCGCGACGCCGATCGTCGACATCCTCGCGGACACGCCGCCGATCCCGGCCGGCGGACAGTGGAGCACCTTCCTGCGCAACCACGACGAGCTGACGCTCGAGATGGTGTCCACCGAGGAGCGCGCCTCCATGTACGGGTGGTACGCGCAGGACTCCCGGATGCGCGCCAACGTCGGGATCCGGCGTCGGCTGGCCCCGCTGCTGGACAACTCGCGCAAGGAGATCGAGCTCGCCCACGCCCTGCTCCTCTCCCTGCCCGGCAGCCCGTGCCTGTACTACGGCGACGAGATCGGGATGGGCGACAACATCTGGCTCGCGGACCGCGACTCGGTCCGCACCCCGATGCAGTGGACCCCGGACCGCAACGCCGGCTTCTCCACCGTCGACCCCGGCAAGCTGTACCTGCCGCTGGTCCAGTCCCTGGTGCACCACTACGCCCACGTCAACGTCGAGGCGCAGCTGGCCCAGCCCACCTCGTTGCTGCACTGGGTCAAGGGCATGCTCGCCGTCCGACGCCGGTACCCGGCGCTCGGCATGGGCGACTTCACGGTGGTGCCGTGCGACAACGACTCGATCCTGGCCTTCCTGCGCCGGACGCCGACGCAGACCGTGCTCGTCGTGGCCAACCTCGCCTCGACGGCCCGGGCCGCCCGCGTCACGCTCCCCGGTGCCGCAGGCTCCGCGCTGCGCGACGTCTTCGGCGGCGCTCCGTTCCCCGCCGTGGGTCCGGACGACGCCTGCACGTTCACGCTCGGCTCGCGCGACTTCTACTGGCTGGAGGTGGTCACCCCGTGACGCTCACCGCGACGGCGGGGTCGGCGGACCTCCCCCTCGAGCCGCTGACGGAGCTCGTCCGGACGTGGCTGCCGACGCGCCGCTGGTACCCCGCCAAGGGGACCGAGGCACAGCTCGACGTGGTGGCCACGCTGCTGCTGGACGACGAGGCCGTGCGCATCCCCCTGGTCCGCGTGCGCTTCGATTCGGTCGACACGCTGCTCCAGGTGCCGCTCGTGCTCGAACGGCTCGCTCCGAGCGCCACGGCGCCGGCGGACCCGTCCCGGCCGGTCGACGCTGACACCGTCGGCCGGATCGACGACATGCTGCTGCTCGACGGCACCGGCCACCCCGCGTTCCTGCGCGCCTGGCTCGCCGCCGCCGACGGTCCCGACGGTTGTGCGCCCACGGACCTGGACCCGACCACCGCCCGCGTCATCACGGGCGAGCAGTCGAACACCTCCGTGGTGCTCCGCCGTGCCGGCGAGGAGCTGCAGGCGCCGGCGGTCGGCATCCTCAAGGTGTTCCGCACGCTCGCCGCCGGACCGAACCCGGACGTGGACGTACCGCGCCGGCTCGTCGAGGTCGGCTGGGACGGGGTGCCGGCACCGCTCGGCTGGCTCGTGGGACGTTGGCCGGACACCGACGGGCAGCTGCTCGAGGGCTACCTCGGCGCGCTCTCGGCGTTCGTCCCCGGGGCGCGTGACGGCTTCGAGCTCGCCTGCGAGCTCGCCGGCGCCGGCGCACCGTTCGACGACGCGGCCGGCCAGCTCGGCACCCTGATCGCCGGCATGCACGACGCCCTGGTCCGGGGCTTCGGTGCGGAACCGAGCGGCGCCGACGACGGCGACGGTGCCGCGGGTCCGGAGCAGGTCGCCCGCCAGCTGGAGGACCGGTTCGCCTGGGCCGCGGACTCCGTGCCCGCGCTTCAGGAGTACGGGGAAGCGGTCCACCGCGTCGCTGCCCGCGTGCGTGCTCTGCCGGACGCACCGCCGCGGCAGCGGGTGCACGGTGACCTGCACCTGGGCCAGGTGCTCCGATCGGCGGACCGGTGGGTGGTGACCGACTTCGAGGGTGAGCCGTTGGCGCCGCTGACCATGCGCACCCGACCGGACCTGGCCGTGCGGGACGTCGCAGGCATGCTGCGGTCCTTCGACTACGCGGCGGCGGTCGGTGGCCTGCACCACGAGGCGGCGCACGCCTGGTCCGGTGCGGCCCGCGACGCCCTCCTGCTCCGGTACGACGAGACGGCCGGAACCTCTCTGGCCACGGGCGAGGGCTCGTCGGCGCTGCTCCTGACGGCCCTGGAGCTGGACAAGGCGCTGTACGAGGCGGTCTACGAGCAGCGCAACCGTCCCGACTGGGTGCACATCCCCCTGGCCGGGCTGGACCGGCTGCTCCGCTGAGGGACGGGGCGTCGTCACCGACCCGGTCCGCGTGTCCCGTGCGCCCACCTGCAGGGACGTCGCTCGGGTGGTTGGCTAGGGCAATGACCTCGGTCGCACCCTCCCCGGTCCCCGTCGACGCCGACACCCTGAGGGCGGTCGCGTCAGGCCTGTACTACGACCCCCACGGCGTCCTGGGCGCCCATCCCGGCGAGCACGGCGTGACGATCCGGACGCTGCGACCCCTCGCGGACAGCGTCGTCGTCGTGACGGACGGCGGGCAGACGGAGGCTCGCCACGAGCAGGACGGGATCTGGGTCGCGGTGCTCGACGCGCACACCGTCCCCGCCTACCGCCTCGCGGTCACCTACGGCGAGACCACGACCCTGGTCGACGAGCCCTACCGCTACCTGCCGACACTGGGAGAGGTGGACCTCCACCTCATCCGGGAGGGCCGTCACGAGCAGCTCTGGACGGTCCTCGGTGCCGCCGTCCGGCGCTACCCGGATCCCCTGGGCGACGTGACCGGCACGTCCTTCGCCGTCTGGGCGCCCAACGCCCGCGCCGTCCGCGTCATCGGAGACTTCAACTACTGGCAAGGTGCGCAGCACGCGATGCGTTCACTGGGCGACAGCGGTGTCTGGGAGCTGTTCGTGCCCGGCGTCACCGCGGGGGCGCGCTACAAGTTCGAGATCGTCGGCGCCGACGGCACCTGGCGGCAGAAGGCCGACCCCATGGCACGCGGCACCGAGGTCCCGCCTGCCACCGCGTCGGTCGTCGTCGACTCGCAGTTCACCTGGTCGGACGACGCGTGGCTGGCCCGTCGCGCGAGCACCGACCCGCACACCGGTCCCCTGTCGATCTACGAGCTCCACCTCGGCTCGTGGCGTCAGGGGCTCTCGTACCGCGACCTCGCCACGCAGCTGACCGACTACGTGCGTCAGACCGGGTTCACCCACGTGGAGTTCATGCCGGTCGCCGAGCACCCGTTCGGCGGCTCATGGGGGTACCAGGTCTCGTCGTACTACGCGCCGACCTCCCGCTTCGGCCACCCGGACGACCTCCGCTACCTCGTCAACGCCCTCCACGAGGCCGGCATCGGCGTCATCGTCGACTGGGTGCCGGCCCACTTCCCCAAGGACGACTGGAGCCTCGGTCGGTTCGACGGCACATCGCTCTACGAGGACCCCGACCCGCTGCGCGGCGAGCACCCGGACTGGGGCACGTACATCTTCAACTTCGGCCGTGCCGAGGTCCGCAACTTCCTGGTGGCCAACGCCACCTACTGGTTCGAGGAGTTCCACGTCGACGGCCTCCGCGTCGACGCCGTCGCCTCGATGCTGTACCTCGACTACTCCCGCAAGGACGGTCAGTGGCGACCCAACCAGCACGGCGGTCGTGAGAACCTCGACGCCATCTCGTTCCTCCAGGAAGCGAACGCGACGGCCTACCGCCGCACGCCAGGCGTCCTGATGATCGCCGAGGAGTCGACGGCGTGGGGCGGCGTCACCGCGCCGACCGACCACGGCGGTCTCGGCTTCGGCCTCAAGTGGAACATGGGCTGGATGAACGACACGCTGCGCTACATCGCGGAGCAGCCCGTGCACCGCAGCTACCACCACGGCGAGATCACGTTCTCCATGGTCTACGCCTACTCCGAGCAGTTCATCCTGCCGCTCTCGCACGACGAGGTGGTGCACGGCAAGGGGTCCCTCTACGCGAGGATGCCCGGCGACCACTGGCAGAAGACGGCAAACGTGCGCGCCCTGTTCGCGTACCAGTGGACGCACCCGGGCAAGCAGCTGATCTTCATGGGCGACGAGTTCGCGCAGCAGGGCGAATGGTCGGAGGCGGAGTCCCTGTGGTGGGGACAGCTCGACAACCCCGAGCACGCCGGCGTCCAGCGACTCGTACGCGACCTCAACACCCTGTACCGAGCACAGCCGGCGCTCTGGAAGCTGGACCACAGGCCCGAGGGTTTCGAATGGATCGACTCGAACGACTCTCAGGGAAACACCCTCGCCTATCTCCGCAAGGCGCCGGGCGCGCCGACCGCCGTCGTGGTCGTCAACTTCGCCGGAGTGCCGCACGAGCAGTACCGCCTCGCGCTGCCCGGCGCAGGCACCTGGACCGAGGCCCTGAACACCGACGCACCGATCTACGGCGGCTCCGGTGTCGGCAACCTCGGGCGGATCACCGCTGATCCGGTGCCCCACTACGGACGACCCTTCTCGGCCAGCGTCCGAATCCCGCCTCTCGGCGCCGTCATCTTCATCGCCGACAACAGCTGACACCGGCATCCGGGCCCGACCGGGAAGCCTGCCGGCCTCTCATGGGCACCGCCGCCGATCCGTCGGCACACGTCCCACCTGCACACCGGGATCGCATCGGCCTGACGCGCGGCGCGACGGTCGGCCGAACGTCATCCTCGAACCGGAACGCGCCTCGATCCGCCATCAGCGGCCGAGAACCGGGACGCAGCACCGTCCGCACCGACCGTGTCTGCGCGGGCGGGCACGGGGCCGATGGGGTGGAGGTGGCCCTGTCGGGGCGTCGTGGCGCGCCGTCGTGGGGTGAGGAGGTGGGTGA
>NCKG01000132.1:0-5940 GCA_002279095.1 Cellulomonas sp. 14-74-6 | reverse complement strand
GCCCCGGGCGAGGGTGGCCACCGGGGTTGCCACCAGCCCGTCCGGGTCGCTCACCGCCAGGCCGACGCGGACCGATCCCACGTCGACCGCGAGGCGGACCCCACGGACGACGGGCTCGGCCCGGAGGTCAGGCACGCACCGCCTCGACGACGGCCGACAGCGCCTCGGGCAGCTTGGCGGCCTCCTGCCCACCGCCCTGCGCGAGGTCGTCGCGGCCACCGCCGCCACCGCCCAGCACCGCCGACGCAGCGCGGACCATGGCCCCGGCCTTCAGGCCGACCTCGCGGGCCGCGGCGTTGGTCGCCACGACGACGACCGGCCGGCCCTTGCTGACGCCGCCGACGGCCACGACCGAGGGAGACGACTCGCCGAGCCGGGACCGCACGTCCGTGACCAGGCCGCGCAGGTCGTCGCCGGAGCCGACCTCGCCGGCATCGTGCACGACGACGCGGGTGTTGCCCACCAGCTGCGGGGCGGCGGCGAGCGTGCCGGCCTGGGCGAGCAGCTGACCCTGGCGCAGGTTCGCGAGCTCCTTCTCGGAGTCCTTGAGTCGCGTGAGCAGGCCGGACACGCGGTCGGCCAGCTCGTCGGGCCGCGCGCCGAGCAGGCCCGACAGCTGTCCGACCAGGGCGCGCTCGGTGGCGTGGTACCCGTAGGCGCCGTCGCCCACCAACGCGTCGACGCGCCGGACGCCGGAGCCGATCGACGCCTCGCCGAGAAGCGTGACGAGCCCGAGCTCGCCGGACCGACGTACGTGCGTGCCGGCGCACAGCTCGCGCGACCAGTCGCCGCCGATCGACACCACGCGCACCTGCCGGCCGTACTTCTCGCCGAACAGCGCCATGGCACCGAGCGCCCGGGCCTCGTCGATGTCCATCACCTTGTCGGTGACCTCGAGGTCGTCCTGCAGCCGCGAGTTGACGCGTCCCTCGATCTCCGACAGCGAGGACGACGAGACGGCGGCACCGGACCGGAAGTCGAACCGCAACCGGCTCGGCGCGTTCTCGGACCCGGCCTGCGTGGCCGTCGGGCCGAGCTCCTCCCGCAGCGCCTTGTGCACCATGTGCGTCGCGGTGTGGGCCCGGGCGATCGCCCGGCGCCGTACGGTGTCGATCGTCGCCGTCGCCGGCTCGCCGAAGGTCATCGTGCCGTCGACCAGCCGCCCGCGGTGCACGTTCAGGCCCTTGACGGGCGCCTGGACGTCGTCGACCTCGATGCGGGCGCCACCGTCGAGCACGATCGTGCCGGTGTCGGCGAGCTGACCGCCGGCTTCCGCGTAGAACGGCGTGACGTCCAGCACCACCTCGACGTCGGCCGGGGCGACCGCCGCAGGCGCAGGGACTCCGTCGACCAGCAGGCCGACGACATGTGCGCGCGCCGTCGTGTCGGTGTACCCGATGAACTTCACGGGACGGCCGTGCTCGTCCGACAGCCGCGCGTGCAGGTCCGCATAGGCCGAGGTGTCCGCATGGCCCGTCTTCTTGGTCAGCGCGTCGGCGCGGGCACGTGCCTTCTGCTCGGCCATCAGCGAGCGGAACGCGCCCTCGTCCACCTGCACGCCGTGCTCGGCCGCCATCTCGAGCGTGAGGTCGATCGGGAAGCCGTACGTGTCGTGCAGCGTGAACGCCTGGGCGCCGGTGAGCACCGGCACGTCCGTCCCGGCGCTCGCCTTCGCGGTGCGCACCGCGGTGTCGAGGATCGTCGTCCCGGACTCGAGCGTGCGCGCGAAGGCCTCCTCCTCGCCGTACGCCACCTGCGAGATGCGGGTGAAGTCCTCGGCGACGTTCGGGTACGACGCGCTCATCGCGTCCCGGCTGACCGGCAGCAGGTGCGGCAGGGTCGCGTCCTGGACGCCCAGCAGCCGCATGGAGCGGACGGCGCGCCGCAGCAGGCGCCGCAGCACGTAGCCGCGGCCCTCGTTCGACGGCGTCACGCCGTCGCCGATCAGCATCAGGGCGGACCGCACGTGGTCGGCCACGACGCGCAGCCGCACGTCGTCGGCCTGGTCGGCGCCGTACCGGCGGCCGGAGATCTCCTCCGCCTTGGTGATGACGGGGCACACCTCGTCGATCTCGTACATGTTCTGCTTGTCCTGGAGCAGGAAGGCCATGCGCTCCAGGCCAGCACCGGTGTCGATCGCCTTCTTGTCCAGCTCGCCGACCAGCGGGTACACCTTGCCGACGCCCTCGCCACGGATGAACTGGTCGAACACCAGGTTCCAGATCTCCATGTACCGGTCGCCGCCCGGGTCCACCGTGCCGCCGACCGCCTCGGGCCCGTACTCGGGACCGCGGTCGTAGTGGAACTCGGCGCACGGGCCCGCCGGACCCGGCTGGCCGGTGTCCCAGAAGTTCTCCTCGCGCGGCAGCCGCACGATGTGCCTCGGGTCCACGCCGACCTGGCGCAGCGAGTCGAGCGCGACCTGGTCCTGGTCCCAGATCGTCACCCAGAGGCGGTCGCCGTCGAAGCCGTACCGGCCCTCGTCCTGCGAGCCCGTCAGCAGCTCCCAGGCCAGCTCGATGGCGCCTTCCTTGAAGTAGTCGCCGAACGAGAAGTTGCCGTTCATCTGGAAGAACGTGCCGTGCCGGGCGGTCCGGCCGACGTTCTCGATGTCGTTGGTCCTGATGCACTTCTGCACGCTCGCCACGCGCGGCCACGGCGCCTGCTGGGTGCCGAGGATGTACGGGATGAACGGCACCATGCCGGCGATGGTGAACAGGATCGACGGGTCCGGGGAGATCAGGGGCACCGACGGCACGACGGCGTGGCCCTTGCTCTCGAAGTAGTCGAGCCAGCGCTGACGGATCTCGGCGGTGCGCATGATGTCCTCGTCGTCGTTCGGCGCCCGTTGGCGGGCGGGTTCTCACAGGTGCAGCGTCGCGGCGCGTCTCGGTGTTCCGTCACCGGTGCCGCGGTGGCGGAGGAGCCGGCGGCGGGTCAGAAGAAGGCGTAGCCGTCGTCGTCGTCCGGGTCCTCGATCGGGTTCTCCGCCCATTCGGGCGGTGCGGCGTGGCGGCCGCCGAACGTCTCCCGGAGGGCGGCTCGCCGGGCAGGTGCCTCGGCGCGCAGCTTGTCGACGTCGACGTCGCCCACGAGGGCCTCGCGCAGCGCACGCTCCCGCTCGGCGAACCCCGCCGCGAACTCCCGTCGTGCGCCCTCGGCGGCGCGGGCGAGGCCGCCCGCACCGGCGACGGCCGCGGCCGCCTCCGGTGGCGCGTACCGCTCGAGCAGCGCGCGGCCCTGACGCACCACGACCACCGTCAGGGCGACCCCGACGCCCACCCAGAACAGCCGGCGCATCAGCGGCTCCCCCGCCGCACGCCCGCCAGCGCCCGGCGCACGGCGTGGCTGAACGCCGCCACCTTGATCAGCGGGCCGCCGACCGTCGCCGTCATCAGCGCCGTGAGGGCCGAGACGTTCTCCGACACGGATGCGGCCGCGGAGGTGACGGCGTCGACCTTCTCGAGCTGGAGGTTCCCGCTCGCCACCGCCTTCGCGGCCTCGTCGATGACCGGGACGGTGTGGTCGGTCAGCTCGGTCAGCGCCCGTGTCGCGGAGTCGAACGTCCGGCCGAGCTTCACCAGCGGGAGCGCCAGGAAGCCGACCAGCGCGACGAAGGCCACCGCGGCGATGAGGCCTGCGATGTCGCCACCGGACATGGGTCGCTCCGTCCTGTCGTCCCTACGTCGGGTGCCGCCCGACGCGGCACCCGGGAACGGTGCGGCGCTCCGGCCGCACCAGCCCACCACCCTACCGGCGCGCCCGCGCAGGCCCCGCGCCGTGGCCGACCGGGGTCGAGTGCGCGAGAGCCCCGCGACCGGACCGGTGCGGGGCTCTCGCGCAGGTGTCGGGCTCGTCGCCCGACGGGTACGTCAGCGGGCGTAGTACTCGACGACCAGCTGGACCTCGCAGGTCACGGGGACCTCGGCGCGCTTGGGGCGGCGGACCAGGACGGCCGACAGCTTCTCCAGCTGCACGTCCAGGTAGCCCGGCAGGGCCGGCAGCACGTCGCGGTGGGCGCCGGCAGCGGCGATCTGGAACGGCGTGGTCGCCTGGCTCTTCGGCTTGATCTGGAGGGTCTGGCCCTCCTGCACGCGGAACGACGGACGGTCGACGATCTTGCCGTCGACCAGCACGTGACGGTGGGTGACCACCTGACGCGCCTGCAGGATCGTGCGGGCGAAGCCGGCACGCAGCACGAGGGCGTCCAGACGGGTCTCGAGGTCCTCGACGAGGGCCTCACCCGTCAGACCCGGGGCCTTGCGGGCGTTCTCGTACGCCTTGGCGAGCTGCTTCTCGCGCAGCGCGTACTGGGCGCGCAGACGCTGCTTCTCGCGCAGCCGGACCGCGTAGTCCGACTCGGTGCGGCGACGGGCGCGGCCGTGCTCGCCGGGTGGGTAGGGCCGCTTCTCGAAGTGCTTGACGGCCTTGGGCGTCAGGGCCAGGCCGAGCGCGCGGCTCAGGCGGACCTGACGACGCGAACGGGTCACGTTGGTCACAGAGATGTTCTTCCTGTCGTGGTGATGACGTCACGCCCACGGGCGGACACCGGGTCCGGCGGGCGTGGGGCCGACCATGGAGCCGCCGTCGACGGTGGTGCTGACGATGCTGCTGACGGTGGCGAGGCTGAGACCCCAGGCGTCGTCGCACGCGAGCGCACGACGAACCCGTCCACTCTACCGGACGTGAGGAGGCCCCGGGACTGCCCGCCCTGAGGTGGCGGCGAACCTGCGGGTGCTGGCATGCGGGACTCGGCAGGCTTCAGCGCGGCTCGTCCGGGTGGAGCAGGGGACGGATCCGGTCGAGCCGTTCGGACACCTGGCGCTCGTACCCGCGGTCCGAGGGCTCGTAGTACCGGGTGCCGACGAGGTCGTCCGGCAGGTACTGCTGTGCCGCGACCGCGTGGGGCTCGTCGTGCGCGTACACGTAGCCCTTCCCGTGCCCCAGCTGCTGCGCTCCGGCGTAGTGGGCGTCTCGCAGGTGCGTCGGCACGCTGCCGATCCGTCCCGCCCGCACGTCCGCCAGTGCACGGTCGACCCCGAGGTACGCGGCGTTCGACTTGGGCGCCGTGGCCAGGTGCACCACCGCCTCCGCGAGGATGATGCGCGCCTCCGGCATGCCGATGAGCGCCACCGCCTGCGCCGCGGCGACCGCCGTCTGGAGGGCGCTCGGGTCGGCCATGCCGACGTCCTCGGCCGCCGCGATCACGATGCGGCGGGCGATGAACCGTGGGTCCTCCCCCGCGGCGATCATCCGGGCGAGGTAGTGCAGGGCGGCGTCGACGTCGGAGCCGCGCATCGACTTGATGAACGCGCTGATGACGTCGTAGTGCTGGTCGCCGTCCCGGTCGTAGCGGACCGCGGCGACGTCGATCGCCCGCCCCACGGTCGCGACGTCGACCACCACCGGGCGGGGCTCCTCGTCCCCCAGGGCGACGGGTGCTGCCGAGAGCGCAGCCCCTGCCGCCGCCTCGAGGATCGTCAGCGCCTTGCGGGCGTCCCCGCCGGCCAGCCGCAGCAGGTGCTCCTCCGCCTCGGCCTCGAGCTCCACCCCGCCGGCGAGGCCGCGCTCGTCGGCCACCGCGCGCCGGACCAGTGCGCGGACCTCCTCGACGGACAGCGGGCGCAGCGTCAGCAGCAGCGAGCGGGACAGGAGCGGGCCGTTCACCGAGAACGAGGGGTTCTCCGTGGTGGCCGCGACGAGGGTGACCCACCGGTTCTCAACGCTGGGCAGCAGCGCGTCCTGCTGCGTCCGGGTGAACCGGTGGACCTCGTCGATGAACAGCACCGTCTCGCCGCCGTCGGTCGCCAGCCGGCGCCGTGCCTCGTCGATCACGGCGCGCACGTCCTTGACACCCGCCGTGACCGCCGACAGCTCCACGAACCGGCGTCCCGACGTCGCAGCGATGAGGTAGGCGAGCGTCGTCTTGCCGGTACCCGG
>NCKG01000131.1:0-5984 GCA_002279095.1 Cellulomonas sp. 14-74-6 | reverse complement strand
CTCCTGGGTGGTGAACACCTCGATGCGGCCGTGCTCGTACCGGCCGGCCAGGTGCGACGCGCGCTCACCGCGGCCGTCGAGCACCAGCACGCTGCTGGCCGGGAACGGGGACGCCAGGGCCGCCGAGGCGGCGTGGGCCACGTGGTGCGGGACGTACCGCAGCTTGCCCTCGTCGATGCCCGGCAGGGTGCTGTGCAGAAACCCCGCGACGTGCTCGGCGTAGGTGGTGCGCAGGTGGTCCCAGGGGTCGTGCAGGCCGAGGTCCTCGGCCGACTTGGAGAGCGCGGGGTCGAAGCTGTACGCCACCACGTCGACGTCCTCCGGACGGATCCCGCCCGCCTCGAGCACCCAGCGCATCGACAGCTCGGGCAGCTCCCACGCCGAGAACGGCACCGGCCGCTTGCCATGCTTGCGCCGGCTGAAACGCTCCTCCTCGGCAGCGGCCACCACGGCGCCGTCCACGACGAGGGCTGCCGACGGGTCGTGATAGATCGCGTTGATCCCCAGGATTCGCATCAGTGGCCGACCTTTCCGATAGGGGCGAGAGTCGTCCTCGGCGGGGTCACCTTCCCGGCGTCACCCGCCCAGCCAGGGTGAGTCGCTTCGTGCCGGCTCGCACCTTGAACCGCTTCCCCCATGTGCCGGGAGCCTCTGATCGGAGACGAGATGACCACGCTCGACGACGCCTTGACCAGCACGTCTGCTGCGGACACCGACGCCGCCCGGCGCCCCGCGACCATCGCCGAGCACTGGCTGGACGGCGCCGCGGTACCGGCGCGAGGGTCCCGACGGCTAGTGCGGACCTCCCCCGTGAACGGGTCCCCGGCCGGGTCGGTGACCGCCGCGGACGACGACGAGGTGGCCGCCGCCGTCACCGGGGCCGCCGCTGCGTTCGACGCCTGGCGGCACACCCCACCGGCCGAGCGCGCGGCGTGCCTGACCGCCGCGGCCGCGACGATCCGGGAGCACGCGGAGCAGCTGGGCGCCGCCCTGACGGCCGACACCGGCCGGCTGCTGCGCACGTCCGTCGAGTCGGCGACGGTCGCGGCGGACCTGCTGACCGAGACCGCGACCACGGGGCTGGGACCGGCCGGCCGCACGCTCGCCGGCGCACCGGCGGCGCTCGACGTGGTGCGCCGCGAGCCGCACGGCGTGGTGGCCGTCCTCACGCCCTGGAACGACCCGCTGCCGGCGGCGGCCGGCCTGCTCGCCGCCGCGCTCGTGACCGGCAACACCGTGGTGCACAAGCCGTCGGAGCGCAGCCCGCACGCCGGGTGGCTGCTGGGCCGGCTGGTCGCCGAGCAGCTGCCGGCGGGCGTGCTGCAGGTGCTCGTCGGCGACGGGTCCACCGGCGCGGCTCTCGTCGCCGACCCGCGGGTCGCCCTGGTGGCGCACATCGGCAGCTCGGCCACCGGCCGGGCGATCGCCGCGGTGGCGGGCGCCCGTGGTGCGCGGCTGCTGCTGGAGAACGGCGGCAAGGACGCGCTGGTGGTCGACGAGGACGTGGACCCGGCCTGGGCCGCCGCGCAGATCGCCCTCGGCGCCTTCACCAACACCGGTCAGCTGTGCACGTCGGTGGAGCGGGTCTATGTGCACGAGCGCGTCGCCGACGCGGTGCTCGACGAGCTGGTGCGGCTGGCCGACGCCCAGACGATGGGCGCCCCGGACGCCGACGGCACCGAGCTGGGGCCGCTGGTCGACGAGCTGCAGCTCGCGGTGGTGGCGGCACACGTCGACGCGGCCGTCGCGGCCGGCGCCCGCTGCCTCGCCGGTGGACGGCGGCTGGACCGGCCCGGCGCGTGGTACCCGGCCACGGTGCTGGACAGCTGCAGCGAGGAGATGGACGTGCTGGCCACCGAGACGTTCGGGCCGGTGGCGGCCGTGCGGCGGGCACCCGACTTCGACACCGCGCTGGCGTGGGCGGGCAGCGGGCGCTACGGCCTGGCGGCCACGGTGCTGACCGGCAGCCTGGAGCACGCGCTGCGCGCGGCGGACCGGCTCGACGTCGGCACGGTCAAGGTGAACGCGGTGTTCGGCGGCGCGCCGGGTGGTTCGGCCGACCCGCGCCGGGACAGCGGGCAGGGTGCGGGCTACGGTCCGGACCTGCTCGCGGCGATGACCAGGCTGAAGACCGTGCACCTCGAGGCGCCGCCACGCTGAGCGGCCGGATGGGGTCGGAGCGGACCGTGCGCACGGCTACCCTGCTCGGGTGGTGGGCACGGGTCAGGACTCCGGAGGGCTGCGGAGCCGCATCCTCGAGGCCACGCGACAGCTGCTGGTCGAGGGCCGCGACCCGCGCGCCGTGAGCATCGCGCGCGTGTGCGCACGGGCGGCGTGCACGCCGCCGTCGCTGTACCACTACTTCGCCACCAAGGACGAGCTGCTCGGTGAGGTCTGCGACGGCGTGATGCGCGAGTTCATGTCCGGGCTGCAGCTGCAGGTGCGCACCATCACCGACCCGCTCGAGGAGCTCGCCGCCCGCGGCACCGCCTACCTGGAGTGGGGGCTGGCCAACCCGGGCGAGTACCGCGTGCTGTTCGACCGCCCCAGCTGGGCGGTCGCCGGGGAGCAGCGGCCCTCGGACGCGAGCAACGGCCTCGCGGAGCTGGTGGACAACGTGGTGCGGTGCCGGCTCGCCGGCAAGCTGTCCACCGACCGCGAACCCTTCATCCAGGCGCTCGCGCTGTGGGGCGAAGTGCACGGGCTGACGATGCTGGCGATCGCGAACCCCGGCATCCCGCCGCACGTGCTGCACGGCGCGCTGCAGGCGTCGCAGGCCTGGCAGCTGGGGGTCAGCCCGCGGGCGTGACCACGAGCTTGCCCTGCACGTGACCGTCGCGCAGCCGCGCGTACGCCTGCCGCACGGCGTCCAGCTCCAGCGGGTAGCGGCCCGCGATCGGCACGCGCACCCGTCCGGCGGCCACCAGGTCGAGCACGTGCGCCACGTCCTGCGACGTCGCGTGCGCGCCACCCGTGGACACCGCGCCCTGGAGCCGGTCCGGCGGTGCGGCGATCGAGGCGATCCGCTCCACCGGCACCCCGAGCTCGATGCCGGCCGTCACGTACTCCGCCCCGTGCAGGTCCAGCACGGCGGTCACCGGTCCCGGTGCCGCGGCGCGCACCCGGTCGACCAGCCCGTCGCCGTGCGTCACGGGCGCCACGCCGAGGTCGCGCAGCAGCGGGTGGTTCGCCTCGCCGGCCACGCCGACCACGTGCGCGCCGAGGTCCACCGCCAGCTGGGCGGCGATCAGCCCGACGCCGCCGGCGGCGGCGCTGAGCAGCAGCACGTCACCGGGTCCCACGCCCACCGCGGCCAGGCCGGCGACCGCCGCCCGGCTCGCCACCTGGAGCGCACCGGCCACCGCCGGGTCGACCCCCTCGGGCACCGGCAGCACCGCATCCGTCACGTCCAGCACCAGCACGTCCGCCAGCGCGCCCTCGGGCACCTGTGCGCACACGGTGTCACCGACCGCGAACCGGTCGACCCCCGCACCGACCTGGTCCACCACCCCGGACACGTCGTGCCCCACGCCGCGCGACCCGTCGGGCCCTGATCCGTGCGCGAACAGGCCCCCGAACGCCTTCCAGTCGGCCGGGTTGAGGCCAGTGGCGATCACCCGGAGGCGGAGCTGACCCGGACCGGCCACCGGGTCCGGGCCCTCGACCAGCCGGAGCACCTCCGGTCCGCCGTAGACGTCGTAGCGGATGCTGCGGGCCATCAGCGCTCCTCCGCCCGGGCGGTCAGCCACCCGCGCAGCCGGTCCGGGCGGTTGGTGATCACGGCGTCCACCCCCAGCGCCTGGGCCTCGGCCCACATCCACGGCTCGTCGAGGGTCCACACCATCACCTGCCGACCGGCGGCGTGCTGCGCCTCGACCAGGTCGGGGTGCGTCTGCAGCAGCCGACCGTCGGGGTTGCACGTCATCACCCCGAGCCGCGAGCAGAGCGCATCGAGCGCCGCCAGGTGCGGTGCACCGTCCGGGCCCGGCGGCAGGTCCTCCACCAGCAGCCCGCGGTGCAGCTGCGGGGCCACCTCGCGCAGGGAGGCGACGCTGTCGGGCTCGAAGCTCTGCCCGACGACGCGCGGCAGCAGCCCCGCCTCGGCGAGCGGGCCGAGCAGCAGCCGCACCCGGTCGGGCGTCCACACCCCCTTGAGCTCCAGCAGCAGGTCGGTGCGGGGGTGGCGCACCAGCAGGTCGACCACCTCGTCCAGCACCGGCACCCGCTGACCGGCGTAGGCGGGGGCGAACCACGAGCCGGCGTCCAGGGCGCGCACCTGGTCCAGGGTCAGCGAGTCCACCCGGCCCGTGCCGTCGGTGGTGGCGTCCACCTCGTCGTCGTGGATCACCACGGCGTGCCCGTCGGCCGTCAGCTGCACGTCCAGCTCGATCGCGTCGACCCCCGCCGCGCAGGCCGCCTCGAACGCCGCCAGCGTGTTCTGCGGCGCCACCGAGCTGTTGCCCCGGTGCCCGATCACCCTCATGCCCACACCCCTCGCTCCCGCAGCACCTGCGCCAGCAGGTCCGCCCGATCGCTGACCAGGCCGTCCACCCCCAGCTCGAGCAGCCGCCGCATCTCCTCCGGCTCGTTCACCGTCCACACGTGCACCTGCAGGCCGGCCCGGTGCGCCGCAGCGACGGTGCGCCGGTCCACCACCGTCACGCGCCCCTGCGCCACCGGCACCTGCAGGCAGTCCACCGACCGCACCGCGCGCCGCAGCCCGCCGGCCGGCAGCCCGGTGCGCGCGCCGACGACGAACGCCGCCACCTCGCTGGTCGCCGCGGACGTCGCCACCGGCCGGGACAGCCCGGCGAGCGTCGCCAGCCGCCGCCGCACCGAGAACGACGCGATGCACACCCGGTCGTGCGACGCCGTGCGCTCCACCGCCGCGACGACGGCGCCCACGGCCGACGCCGCCTTCACGTCGATGTTCACCCGCAGGTCGGGGCTCAGCCCGAGCACGTCCTCCAGCAGCGGCACCGGCTCGGCACCGCCGATCCGCGCCTCTCGCACCCGGGACCACGGCAGGTCCCGCACCCGCCCGTGCGCGTCGGTGGTGCGGTCCAGCGTCTCGTCGTGCAGCGCGACCGCCACGCCGTCGCTGGTGGCGTGCGCGTCCGTCTCCACGTAGCGGAACCCCAGGTCGACGGCTGCCGCGAACGCCGCGAGCGAGTTCTCCAGCCCCTCCCGGGAGAACCCGCGGTGCGCCAGCGCGACGAACCCGCTCGGGTCCGCGAGGTAGCCGGTCGCCGTCACCGGCGCGCCCGTTCGTCGAGGAACCGGGTCATCGCGGCGAGGTAGGCCGTCCGCGGCGCCTCCGCCGAGAGCGCCAGGTCGTGCACCGCGCCGGGGAACGACCGCACCGTGACGTCCCGGCCCAGTCCGGGCGCCCGGCGGCTGATCGCCCGGACGTCCAGCACCGTGTCCTGCTCGTCCAGCGCGGGGTTGTCGGCGCGGTCGGGGCCGGACATCGCGGCGTGACCGACGAGCACCGGGCACCCGATCTCGAGTCCGCGCGACACGCGCGCCTGCGCCGACAGCACCGCCGCGAGCCAGCCCGCCCGGACCGGCACGCCGTCCGGCCGCTTGAGGGTGGTGTCGAACTCCCACCGCCCGCCGTTGGCCGCCAGCAGGTGGCTCGCGTACACCGACGGCCCCGAGGAGACGACGGTCAGCGGCGCCGTGCGCGCCAGCACGCGCAGCACCCGGTCGGTCACGCGCGGCACCCACGACCGTCCCAGCGCGAGGAACGGGCTGTTCAGCACCAGCGCGTCCGGGCCTCCGTGCACCCGGTGCGCGTGCGCCCACAGCGCCGCGACCAGTCCACCCATCGAGTGCGCGTGCACCGCCACCGGCACCGCGGGGTGCAGCCCGCGGGCCATCGCGACGGCGGCGCCGAGGTCGGCGGCCTGCTCCCGCACGTCGTCCAGGTAGTGCGGCACCTCCTCCGGCCGCCACGACCGGCCCGCACGGCGCACGTCGAC
>NCKG01000130.1:0-6026 GCA_002279095.1 Cellulomonas sp. 14-74-6 | reverse complement strand
TCCACCACGCAGCGCAACATCGGCCCGGCGCTCGGGCACAGCCTGCTGGCCATCGACAACGTGCGCCGCGGGCTGGGCGGGCTGGCCGTCGACCCGGCGCTGCTGGCCGCGGAGCTCGACCAGAACTGGGAGGTGCTCGCCGAGCCGGTGCAGTCGGCGATGCGGGCCGCCTCGGTCGCCGGCGTCACCGGTATGGAGAACCCGTACGAGCGGCTCAAGGAGCTGACCCGCGGGCACCGGCTGACGGTGGCGGACATGCGCGAGTTCATCGGCAGCCTGGGCCTGCCCGACGACGTCGCCGCCCGCCTGCAGGGCATGACGCCCGCGTCGTACACGGGCATCGCCGCGGACCTGGTGGACCACCTGACCGACTGACGACCGGGGGAGGGCGACGGCACCGTCCCCCGACCGTGTGAGCGCTCCCGCAGCGACGCGCCGCGTCCTGGACACGTGTGCCCGTTAGCGCCAGAATGCCCACGGCTCGTCCGGTTCACCCGGTTCCTCCCGTCTCGCAGCAGGGTTCTCCCGTGACGCTCATGCAGAAGGTGGTCACACCAGCGTCGTCGTACGCGCACCTGGTCAACGGCCACGACCGGATGGCCGGCTACGTGGTGCGCGCGGCGGACGTGTCGTTCGCCACCACCCCGGCGCAGCTGTTCGAGGTGCACGGGCTCGGCTACCCCGGCTCGCCGTTCCGGCCCACCGACGACCACGTGGACCTGCTCCGCTTCGAGTCGTCACCGCAGCTGCAGTACCGCGACGTGCCGGGCTACATCGTCCCGTTGTGGTGGCTGCGGCACTCCCGCATCCCGCCGCGCACCGAGCTGGTGCGGGTGTACTCCGACGGCAGCTCGCGGCTGCTGGCCTGGTACGGCGACGTCGGCACCGGCTGGACCTCGGCGCCCGGCATCCCCGGCCAGCCCGGGCTGTCCTCGCTCTCGCGCTGCGTCGGGCCGGTGGCCAAGTGGCACTCGGCGTACCTCGAGGCGGACGTGCTGGACGACGACACCGTGGTGCTCGCCCTCGCCAACCCGCCCCTGGCGGAGACCGGGTTCGACCAGTCGCCGAGCGGCCGCTGGTACCGCCACGTCGCCCGCACCGAGGTCTCGGAGCTGTTCGAGCTCGACCTGACCGCACGGTGGAACGGCCTCGCGGTGCGCGTGGTGGACCAGTGGCAGGACGCGCAGCGGTACGTGGTCGCCCGTATCTCCCACCTGGGCGACGACATGGACCGTGCCGAGCGGCTGCACCTGCAGCAGGTGGAGGCCGGCGTGTACGAGGCGGTGGTCTACGCCGCCGAGCTCACCGACCTGCAGACCAACCAGGTGGTGCCCCTCACGTGGGCGCCGGGTCCGACGACGACGTCCCAGCGCTCCTACGGCGCGCCGTAC
The DNA here is from genome assembly GCA_002279095.1 of Cellulomonas sp. 14-74-6. Lineage (GTDB taxonomy): Bacteria > Actinomycetota > Actinomycetes > Actinomycetales > Cellulomonadaceae > Cellulomonas. Next base: position 4,635 of record NCKG01000130.1, on the reverse strand, counting down.
CAGCACCACGCGCACTACTGACCGACCCGGCGGCGCGGTCTCGTCCGCGCAGCACCCCGGACGCGTGCCGGGCCTGGCGCTCCCCCCGTCCAGGCCCGGCACGTCCGTCGTCGGGCGGGCCGGTCATCAGGCGCTCCGGGCACAGACGACCGGGGCCGATCCGGCGACGCGTCAGGCTCAGGCGATCGAGTCGCCGACGACGGGGTGGACGGCAGCCAGCTCCGCGAGCGCCTGACGGTACGCGTCGACGTCGCCGCGCCGAGCGGCCTCGCGAGCACGGACGGTCGGGCCGTGCAGCGCGGCGCGGGCGCGCCGGCGAGCCGCCTGGTCGTCCTCGGTCGCCGTGAGCACCCGCGTGCGCTCGGCGACGACGGCGGGATCCCAGGCACGGACCCGACGCTCGGCGACGAACTCCGCCGCAGCGGCAGCCACCATCTCCGTGCTCTCCGTGACGGCCACCGAGCCGGCCGGGGCGTGCGCCGCGACCGAGTGCAGCGACACCAGGTGCACCTGGGGCAGCGCACCCACGCTCGGGTCCACGTCGTGCCGCAGCGCGAGGTCCACGACGGTCAGCGGCTCGGCGTTCCCCGCGGCGGACCGGACGGCCGCGAGCGCCGATCCGTGCAGCACCGGGCCGCCGGTGCCGCTGCAGGCGACGACGAGGTCGGCATGGGCGAGCTCGGACAGCAGGTCCGGGTCGGCGACGTGCGCACCGCGGGCTGCGGCGAAGGCCGCCGCCCGGCCGCTGGCCGACCACACCCGCACGTCGCGGCACCCGCGGCTGCGCAATGCCGCGAGGCTGGCGCCTGCGTAGGAGCCGGTGCCGACCAGCACCACGCGGAGCCCCGACCAGTCCACGTGCTCGTCCCCGGCGGCCGCACCGTCGGGCACGTGCCGGCGCAGCGTGCCCGACGCGAGGTCCAGCGCGACCCCGACCACGGACCGGCCCGTGCCGCCGAGCCCGGTCGCCGCCTCGACCGCACGGGACACCCGCGACGCCCGCTGGAACAGCTGCTCCAGCACCGACGTGGTGGTCCCCTCGCGCCGCGCGTGGGTCAGTGCGCGCCGTACCTGTCCGGCGATCTCGCGCTCGCCGACCACCATCGAGTCCAGCCCGGCGGCGACGGCGAACAGGTGCTGTGCGGCCTCGGCCTCGGTTCGGTGGCGCAGGTGGCCACGGACGGTGGCCGGTGCGAGGCCGGACCGCGCGGCGACGGCCTCGGAGGCTGCGGCGCAGGCCTCGGCGAGCCGCTCGTCGTCCACGTCCAGGTACAGCTCGAAGCGGTTGCACGTGGCGAGGACCACGGCACCCCGGACGGGACCCGCCGCCGCCACGAGCTCGGGGCTGACGCCGGCCCAGTCGGTGGACAGACGTTCCAGGGCGGACAGCTCGAGGTCGTGGTGGCTGGCGGCACAGCTGAGCAGCGCCACGCGGCCGATTGAATCACCCGAACATTTGTCCGGCACAATCGCGGTGTGACCCTTCCCGAGGACCACCCTCTGCGTACCGGCCGCACCACCAATTCTCCGCTGGTCAGCGCCTATTCCGGGCACCGGCCACGGCGGTTGCCGGTGTGGTTCATGCGCCAGGCGGGACGGTCGCTGCCGGAGTACCGGGCCTCCCGGGCCGGCGTCGCGATGCTCGACTCGTGCCTGGACCCGGATCTCGCGGCGGAGCTGACGCTGCAGCCGGTGCGCCGGCACGGGGTCGACGCGGCGATCTTCTTCTCGGACATCGTCGTGCCCATGGCGCTGCTGGGCGTCGACGTGAAGATCGAGCCGGGGGTGGGCCCGGTGTTCGCCTCGCCCGTGCGGACGCTCGACGACGTCGCCCGGCTGCGCGACCTGGGCCCGCTGGACGACGAGCGGGCGGCTCCGGTCACCGCCGGGGTGCGCGCTGCGGTGGCCGCCCTGGGCGAGACCCCGCTGATCGGGTTCGCCGGCGCCCCGTTCACGCTGGCCGCGTACCTGGTCGAGGGCCGGGCGTCCCGCGACCACCTGGGCGCCCGCCGCCTGATGCACTCCGACCCGGCCGCGTGGCACGCGCTGATGAGCTGGGCGGCGGACGTGACGGGGGCGTTCCTGCAGGCGCAGGTGCGTGCCGGGGCGTCGGCCGCGCAGCTCTTCGACTCGTGGGCGGGGTCGCTCTCGCTGACCGACTACACGCAGCACGTGGTGCCCGCCTCGGCACGGGTGCTGGCCGGCGTGCGCGAGCTCGGGGTGCGGGCGGTGCACTTCGGGGTCGCCACCGGCGAGCTGCTGGTGGCGATGCGGGACGCCGGTGCCGACGTGATGGGGGTGGACTACCGGGTGCCGCTGGACGAGGCGAGCTGGCGGCTTGGCGGTCGTACGCCGCTGCAGGGGAACGTGGACCCGGCGATGCTCGCGGCACCGTGGGAGGTGCTCGAGGCGCACGTGCGGGACGTGGTGGAGCGCGGCTCGGTGGCACCGGCGCACGTGGTCAACCTGGGTCACGGAGTGCCTCCGGACACCGACCCCGACGTGCTGACCAGGCTGGTCGAGCTGGTGCACTCGCTGTGAGCGACGACGCCGGCGTGACGGCCGCGGTCGCGGGGACCCCGGACGAGGCCGTGCCGGACGAGGAGCGCTGGGACGCCGTCGTGGTCGGCGCCGGGGTCGGCGGACTGGTCGCCGCACGGGACCTGGCTCTCGCGGGCCTGCGCGTGCTGGTGCTGGACGGCCGCGACGCGCCCGGCGGCGCCGTTCGCTCGCACGAGGTGGCCGGCCTGCGGCTGGACGCCGGGGCGGAGTCGTTCGCGACGCGCGGTGGTGCGGTGGCTGCCCTGGTCGGCGAGCTGGGCATGGCCCACGACCTGTGCACACCGGCTCCGCGCGGCTCCTGGGTGCACCTGGTCGGCGGCGACGGGCCCCTGCCGGCGACCGGGCTGCTCGGCATCCCGACCGACCCCGGGGCAGGGGACGTGCGGCGCACGCTCGGCCTCGTGGGGTCGTGGCGCGCACGGCTCGACGGGGTGCTGCCGGCGCGGGTCGGCGCGGACGCCACCACGCTGGGCGCGCTGGTGCGGGCCCGGATGGGCGCACGGGTGCTCGACCGGCTGGTGCGGCCGCTGGTGGGCGGTGTGCACGCCGCCGATCCGGACCAGCTGGCGGTGGACGTGGTGGCTCCCGGGCTGCGGGCGGCGCTCGCCCAGCACGGGACGCTGGGACGGGCGGTCGGCGCGCTGCGGGCCGCGGCGCCTGCCGGGTCGGCGGTGCAAGGGCTGTCCGGCGGGCTGTGGCGGCTGGTGGACGCCCTGGTCGCGGACGTGCGCGCGCACGGCGGCGAGGTGCGGGTGCGGTCCGCGGTGACGGGGCTGGCGGCGGTCGGTCCGGCTGCGGGCGCGCAGCCCGGCGGGGGCGACGACGAGCTCCGGGGCTTCGTCGTCCGGACCGCGCACGACGAGGTGCGCGCCGACCGGGTGCTGCTCGCCACCGCGGCTGCCGTGCCGCTGCTCGCGGAGCTGACGGGTGCGGACCCGGGCGCGATGCGCACCGACGACGGGACACCCGTCACGCTGGTCACGCTGGTGCTCGACGGTGTGACGGCCCTCGACTCGGCACCGCGTGGCACCGGTGTGCTGGTCGCGCCGGACGCCACCGACGTCACCGCCAAGGCGCTGACCCATGCGACGGCGAAGTGGGAGTGGCTGGCGGCTGCCGCCGGTCCGGGACGGCACGTGGTGCGGCTCTCCTTCGGGCGGGCGGAGGACGACGCTGCGACGCTCCCCTCCGGTGACGCACTGATGCGGCTCGCCCTCTCCGACGCCGCCGCCCTGCTCGGCACGCCGCTGCCGGCAGACCGGCTGGTAGGGCACGACGTGGTGCGGTGGACGCAGGCGTTGCCCCGGCCGAGCGCCGCGCACCGCGACGCCGTGGCGGCGGTGCGGGACGCGGTCGGGCGCGTGCCCGGGCTGGCGCTGGCCGGCGCGTGGGTGTCCGGCAACGGTCTCGCGTCGGTGGTGCCGCAGGCGCGGTCGGCCGCCGCGGAGCTGCTGGGCGCGCTGAGCCCCCGGAGCTGACGCCATCGGCCGCCCGGACCCGTGGGGCCGAGTCCGCGGGCGCCTGCGCGGAGGCGCGTCGGGCGTCGCCCACCCACGCGCATTTCGTCGCCGGCGATTGATCTGACACCGCGTCAGAAATGTCGCCCGTCGATTTCCGCCACCTGCGTCGCAATGCGACCGTGCAGCCACCGGGAATGTGCCCGGCGGACCCCTGGATTTCGGTGCCACAGCCACCGGAGGGACACTGACGCCCATGCAGGTGCGCATCGGCACACGCGCGAGCGCGCTCGCGCTGACCCAGACCGGACACGTCGCAGCCGACCTGACGGCGGCCGGCCTGGACGTGGAGACCGTCCGGGTCCGCACGGAGGGTGACCGCAGCCGCGCCTCGCTCGCGGCGCTCGGCGGCACCGGCGTCTTCGTCACCGCGCTGCGCGACGCGCTGCTCGAGGGACGCTGCGACGTGGCGGTGCACTCGTTCAAGGACCTGCCGACCGGTGCCGCGCAGGGCCTGGTGGTCGCGGCGGTGCCCGTGCGACAGGACCCGCGGGACGCGTTGTGCGCGCGGGACGGTCTGACGCTCGCGGAGCTGCCGCGCGGCGCGCGGGTGGGC
>NCKG01000129.1:0-6026 GCA_002279095.1 Cellulomonas sp. 14-74-6 | reverse complement strand
CCGCTTGCGGTCCTCCTTGGCGAACCGGTACGTCGTCCCCTCGGCGGGCGTCGCCTCGAGGTTGTACAGGTGGCCCGTCTCCTCCTGGAACTCGACCATCCGGCCGCGCACGTGGTCCAGGATGCGCAGCGCCAGCTGGTGGCCCCGCGGGTCGGTGATGTCGTACTCGTCACCGGTGAAGTTGCGGATCATCTCGTTGATCCCGTTGACGCCGATCGTGGAGAAGTGGTTCTCCAGCGAGCCGAGGTACCGCTTGGTGTACGGGAACAGGCCCTCCTCGAGCAGCCGCCCGATCACGTCGCGCTTGAGCTCGAGAGACGTGCGAGCCAGCTCCAGCAGCCGGTCGAGCGCCGTCGTCAGGCCCGCCTCGTCACCCGGGAAGAGGAAGCCCAGGCGCGCCATGTTGACCGTCACGACGCCGACGGACCCCGTCTGCTCCGCGGAGCCGAACAGGCCGTTGCCGCGCTTGAGCAGCTCGCGCAGGTCGAGCTGCAGGCGGCAGCACATGGACCGGACGTCGCCGGGGTTCATGTCCGAGTTGATGAAGTTCTGGAAGTAGTGCAGCCCGTACTTCGCCGTCATGGCGAATAGCCGCTCGGCGTTCTCCGACTCCCACGGGAAGTCCTTGGTGATGTTGTACGTGGGGATCGGGAAGGTGAACACGCGGCCCGATGCGTCGCCGGCCGTCATGACCTCCATGTACGCCCGGTTGATCATGTCCATCTCGACCTGGAGCTCGCCGTACGTGAAGTCGCACGGCTCGTCGCCGACGAACGGCACCTGCTCTGCCAGGTCCTCCGGGCACGTCCAGTCGAACGTGAGGTTGGTGAACGGCGTCTGCGTGCCCCACCGGCTCGGCACGTTGAGGTTGTAGATCAGCTCCTGGATCCCCTGCCGCACCTGCTCGTAGGTCAGCTGGTCCAGCCGCACGAACGGCGCCATGTACGTGTCGAACGAGCTGAAGGCCTGGGCGCCGGCCCACTCGTTCTGCATGGTGCCGAGGAAGTTGACGATCTGGCCGATGGCCGACGAGAAGTGCTTCGGCGCGGTCGCCTCGACCTTGCCGGGCACACCGTTGAGACCCTCCTGCAGCAGCGTGCGCAGCGACCAGCCCGCGCAGTAGCCGCTCAGCATGTCGAGGTCGTGGATGTGGATGTCACCCTCGCGGTGGGCGGTGCCGATCTCCGCCGGGTACACGTGGGACAGCCAGTAGTTGGCCACCATCTTGCCGGCGGTGTTGAGGATCAGACCGCCCAGGGAGTACCCCTGGTTCGCGTTGGCGTTGACCCGCCAGTCGCTGCGGTCCAGGTACTCCTCGATGGACGAGCCGACCTCGACCATCACCGGCGCGGCCGGCTGCTGCGGCACGGTGGACGTCGTCGTCCCACGCTGCGCCTCGACCTGCTGCTGAAGCTCTGCACCGAGCTTCGACCCCTGCGTCGCGTGCTGCGACGACTCCTGCACCGACATCTGCGCCCTCCTGAGCCTGCGTCACCCGCGGTCCGGGTGGAGCCCTATCCGAGCGCACCCGACACAAGATGTTGTGGTCCGACTCGCCCGACACGCCCACATGTGCCACTTCGACAATCCGTTCAACGCCCGGCGCGCGCCGCAGGCCCGGGACCAAAGTCCCGGAATGCGGGTGATCTTGGCGCCAGACGAGAGCACCACGCGCGGGTGCGACCATGAACGGGTGGGGACCGGCGAGCTGCTCGACGTGCTGCTCGCGGGAGGCCGCCGAGCGGACCGGATGACGCACGTCCGGCACCTGCCGAGCCGCCCCGGCCGCACCGTCGACTGGCCGGCCTGGGCCGATCCGGCGCTGGTGACCGGCTACCGGCGGCTCGGGGTCGAGGCGCCGTGGGTGCACCAGGCGGAGGCGGCGGACGCCTCATGGTCCGGCACCCACACCGTGCTCGCGACGTCCACCGGCTCGGGCAAGTCCCTGGCGTTCTGGCTGCCCGCGCTCAGCGCCGTGCGCCGCGCGGGCACGGACGCCGCGACCGGTGCCGGCCGGGGCCGGATCGAGACCGTCCGCCGACGCGCCACGACCCTGTACCTGTGCCCGACCAAGGCGCTTGCCGCCGACCAGCTCGCCGGGCTCGAACGGCTGCTGGACGCTGCCGAGCTGCGCGACGTCCGCGTCGCGACGTGCGACGGCGACACCTCCCGCGAGGAGCGTCGCTGGGTGCGCGAGTACGCCGACGTGGTGCTGACCAACCCCGACCTGCTGCACGTCACCCTGCTGCCGCAGCACCAGCGGTGGTCGCGCCTGCTCTCCTCGCTGCAGTACGTGGTCCTCGACGAGTGCCACGCCTTCCGCGGCGTGTTCGGCGCGCACGTGGGGCTGGTGCTGCGCCGGCTGCGACGGGTCGCTGCGGCGTACGGGGCGTACCCGACCTTCGTCATGGCGTCCGCCACCACCGCGGACCCGGCGGCGAGCGCCGCACGGTTGATCGGGGTGGGTCCCGACGAGGTGCGGGCGATCACCGACGACGCCTCGCCGGCCGGCACCAAGACGGTGGTGCTGTGGGAACCGCCCGAGCTGCCGGGGTCGGATGCACCGTGGTCGGCGCTGCTGCCGGAGGACGACCCCTGGGCGCAGGTCTCGGTGGTGCCGGCTCCCGTGCCGGTGGCGCCGGCGCAGGGGGTCGCGGCGGCGCAGGTGTCGGTGGTGGCGAGGGCGGCGCGCGCACCGGAGGCGCCGCTCGCCGACCTGCCGTCGGGCCCGCTCGGCACCGGCGAGCAGCTGGTGGTGGAGCGCACCGACGCGCCTCGGCGCACGGCGACGGCCGAGGTGGCGGAGCTCCTGGCGGACCTCGTCGCCGCCGGTGCCCGCAGCCTCGCGTTCACCCGCTCACGCCGAGGAGCCGAGTCCGTGGCGACCACAGCACGCGCCCACCTGGAACGGAGCGTGCCGGAGCTGGCCGGACGGGTCTCGGCGTACCGCGGCGGCTACCTCCCCGAGGAGCGGCGCGCGCTCGAACAGGCGATCGGCACGGGCCAGCTGCGGGGGCTCGCCACGACCAACGCCCTGGAGCTGGGCGTGGACATCTCCGGCCTCGACGCGGTGCTGATCGCCGGCTGGCCCGGCACCCGCGTGTCGTTGTGGCAGCAGGCCGGCCGTGCCGGCCGGGCCGGCGCCGACGGGCTCGTCGCGTTCGTCGCGCGCGAGGACCCACTGGACACCTATCTGGTGCACCATCCGGAGGCGGTGCTCGATGCACCCGTGGAGGCCACCGTCTTCGACCCGGGCAACCCCTACGTGCTCGCGCCGCACCTGTGCGCCGCGGCGGCCGAGGTGCCGCTGCGCACCGACGAGCTGGCGATGTTCGGACCGGCGGCGCCGGCGCTGCTGGACGAGCTGGTGGAGCGCGGTGCCCTGCGCCGCCGAGCCTCCGGGTGGTACTGGACCCATGCCGAGCCGGCGAGCAGGCTGACCGACCTGCGCGGCACCGGCGGCGACCCGGTGCGGGTGGTCGAGTCCGGCACCGGCCGACTGCTGGGCACGGTGGACGCCGCGTCCGCCGACTCCACGGTGCACGAGGGCGCCGTCTACGTGCACCAGGGTGCGACCTTCGTCGTCGACGAGCTGTCCCTGGACGACGGCGTCGCCCTGGTGACGCGCCGCGACGTGGACTACGGCACGTGGGCCCGATGGGTCACCACGACGCAGGTCCGCGAGGTCCGTCAGCAGCTGGCGTGGGGCCCGGTGACGTGGGGTTTCGGGGACGTGGACGTGACCAGCCAGGTGCTCGGCTACCAGCGCAAGCGCGTCCCGGACCTGCAGGTGCTCGGCTCGTCGGAGCTCGATCTGCCCGCTCGGACCCTGCGCACCACCGCCGTCTGGTGGACCGCACCACCGGAGGTCCTCGAGGCGGCGGGCGTCACCCTGGAGCAGACGCCGGGCGCCCTGCACGCCGCCGAGCACGCCTCGATCGGCCTACTGCCCCTGCTGGCGACCTGCGACCGCTGGGACCTGGGCGGCCTGTCGACGGCCGTGCACGTCGACACCGGCACCGCCACGGTCTTCGTGCACGACGCGTACCCCGGGGGCGCCGGCTTCGCCGAGCGGGGCTTCGGCCTCGGCGCCGTGTGGCTGCGAGCCACCCGTGATGCGATCGCGTCCTGCCCCTGCAGCTACGGGTGCCCGGCCTGCGTCCAGTCGCCCAAGTGCGGCAACGGCAACGACCCCCTCGACAAGGCTGCCGCGATCCGGCTGCTCGACGTCGTCCTGGCGCATGCGCCGAGCTCGACGGTCGGTCCAGGGGCGCAGGCGCCCGTCTCGACGATCGGACCACGGGCGCAGACACCCAGCTCGACGGCCGATCGAACGCCGTCCGACCTGAGACCCACGGTCGATCGAGCGAGGTCCCAGCCCAGCTGACCGCACGGTCACGTCGCCCGCCGGCCGACCGCAACCGGGCTCGGTCCCGCGCGGGCGCGCGCTCGCGCGGCGCCGGCCGGCCCGTCCACCGTCACCTGGACGGTCACCGTTCCGAACCCTGCCGTCCCCGACGCGCCCGTCTCGCACCCCGTCGTGCGGCCGCCGTTGCGCTCGGCGACGGTAGCGGCGAGGACGCACGGGCCCCCGGCCGGTGCGGACGCGGGTTCGGCGTCGTCGGGGAAGACGGACTGCCGCTGCAGCCGTTCCGCGGCCGCGAGCGCCGCGAGGTCCGCAGCCGCCTGCGCACGTGCGTGCGCGAGGAACGACGCCGCCAGCACGCCGAGCAACCCTGCGACCAGGACGACCACCGCGGCCACGCCGAGGACCAGGACGGTCCCGGACCCACGGTCGCCGTGCGGGAGCCGCCGCCACGCGCGCCCCGCTCGCCCCGGTGGCGTACTCACGGCTCCACCGGCGTGCTGCTGCGCGCCCGCGCCTCGAGACCCCCGAGACCCCATGCACCCGTCACGGGGCGGTCGACCGTCACCGTCACCCACCCGTCGGCGCGGACCACGGCGACGCCGGCACCGTCCCCGGCTGAGCGTCTGACGACGCCCAGCACGGCGGCGTCGTCCGCACCGAGCGCGGCGCTGCGCGCACCGGCCCGCGCCGCCTCGGTGCACCGCAGCTGGGTGGTGGCCGCCGTGGTGAGCAGCAGCACCAGCCCGAGGAGCACCACCACACCGACCAGGCCGACGGCGAGCTCCACGGTGACCGACCCACGATCGGTGACTGGCCCACGGTCGCCGGCCGCGTGCGCACGTCGGACCGCGCGGTCCCGGCGTGGCACCGGCCCGGGCGCCACGACACCAGCACACGCCATCACGACGAGAGCGCGCGCCGGACGATGCCGAGCAGCAGTCCGCGCACCTCGTCGCTGCGCAGGATGGCCACCAGCAGCCCGGCGAACCCGACCGCCGCCAGCGTGGCGATCGCGTACTCGGCGGTCGCCATCCCGGCGTCCCGCGCACCCGACCGCAGCGCGCGCACCCTCGCGACGACCCGCCGCGCGAAGCCCCGGAGCGGCCCGACGCCGAGGCGGCCCTCCACGCCCACGCGCGTCGTGCCGGCACGCGCCGGCCTCGCGCTCGTCGCGTCAGCACCGGTCACCCCGGCATCCGCCACATCCACGCCGATCACGTCCGCACCCATCCACGTCTCCTTCCGACCAGGCCGGTCCCGTCACCGGCGGCCCCGAGCCTGGTGGTCCTCCGCCGGGCGACCCCCCACCGGCCGAGGGCCCGGATCGCCCACGCGATCGCCCCGGGCTGTGGACGGATGACATCCACGGTCACCGGAGCACCCGGCCGGCGATCGACAGCACCACCGGCACCACACCGAGCAGCAGGAAGGCCGGCAGGAAGCACAGGCCCAGTGGCAGCACCAACCAGACGCCGAGCCGTCCGGCAGCCGCTCGACCGGCAGCCCGGCGACGGCGACGTGACGCCGCGGCGGCGGCGCGCAGGAGCGGCACCGGAGACGCCCCGGCCGCCGCCGTGGGCTCCAGCGCGTCCGCCACCGCACGGGCTGCCGGTGGCGCGTCCGCCCACGCGGCGCGCCACGACGAGCCGAGCGCCAG
>NCKG01000128.1:0-6070 GCA_002279095.1 Cellulomonas sp. 14-74-6 | reverse complement strand
CGAGCACCGTGCTCTCCGTGCGCGAGCTCGGCTGGACGGGTGTCGGGGTCGGCGAGGGTCGTCTGCGCTCGCACCGGCTGCAGGTGCAGCGCTCCGGACGTGGTGGGGCCGCGGTGCCGCGCTCGCTGGACGTGGTGCTGCCCCTGGGCGCGCCCGATCCGGACGGGCCGGTGCCGGTGGGCAGCCCGGCCGTGGTTGCTGCGGGTGCCGGCACCGAGGAGCGGACCGACCTGAGGCTGGTCGGATGAGCACCCGGACGACGGTCGTGTGGGTGCCGGACTGGCCGGTTGTGGCCGCCGCCGCCGTTGCGCAGGTGCCGGGGCACGTGCCCGTCGCCGTGCACGACGGGCGGGCGGTGACCGCCGTGTCCGCGCTGGCACGTGCGGAGGGTGTGCGGCGGGGCATGCGCCGTCGCCAGGCGCAGGGATGCTGCCCCGAGCTGGTGCTGCTGCCCGCGGACGACGCGCGTGACGTGCGGCTGTTCGAGCCCGTGGCCGCAGCGGCGCAGACGGTGGTCGCCGGCGTCGAGGTGGCCCGGCCGGGACTGCTGCTGCTGCCGGCCGGTGGGGCCAGCCGCTACCACGGCTCGGAGGACGTGCTGGCGGCACGACTGGTCGATGCCGTGGCGGCCGGCACCGGGTACGAGTGCGGCGTCGGTACCGCCGACGGGCTGCTCGCCGCCGTGCTCGCCGCCCGCACCGGGGCCGTGGTGGAGCCCGGTGCCTCGCCCGTGTTCCTCGCGGCGCACGGGGTGGGTGAGCTGGTGCACGCCGCCGTCACCGACGAGCAGGCGACCGCGGTCGGCGAGCTGGTGGACCTGCTGCACCGGTTGGGGCTGCGCACGCTCGGTGAGCTGGCGGCGCTGCCCGCGGCGGCGGTGCACGCGCGGTTCGGCCGGCTCGGCAGCTGGGCGCACCTGCTGGCACGAGGCTCGGACGAGCGACCGCCGGTGCGGCACCGGCCCGAGCCGGACCTCGAGGTCAGCGCCGAGCTGGACCCCCCGCTGCACCGGGTGGACGCGGCGGCGTTCGCCGGCCGACGGCTGGCGGAGCAGCTGCACGAGGACCTGGTCAGGCGTGGCGTCGGCTGCGGACGGCTGCAGATCGCCGCACGTACCGACGAGGGTGTTGACCTGGTGCGGACCTGGCGCACCGATCTCGGCGGATGGGGCGGGCTGACGCCGGCGCGCATCACCGACCGGGTGCGCTGGCAGCTGGACGGCTGGCTGACCGCCACCGCGGTCGCGACGGCCCGTGACCACGCCCGGGACCGGTACCGCGGCCGGCCGAGCACGGTGCTCGACGGCATCGCAGAGCCCGGCAGCCAGGTGCACGGGCGGTCGTGGTCGGACCGGCGGCGCGACGACGAACCGGCACCGGACCTGCCTGGGACGGACGACGACCGACCCGTGGGCCTGGTCCGGCTGACCCTCACCGCGCTGGACGTCGCCGCCGCCGGCGCAGAGCAGGGGCGGCTGTGGGGTGGTCCGTCCGGCGGCGACCTGCGCGCGCACCGGGCGCTGGACCGGGCGCAGTCCCTGGTGGGTGGGAGCGGGGTGCTCACGGGGGTGCTGCAGGGCGGCCGGGACGTGCGGGAGCAGGTCTACCTGCAGCCCTGGGGCGAGCACACCGTCCCGCACCGGGCAGCGGACCTGCCGTGGCCGGGTAGGTTGCCCGAGCCGGCTCCGGCCAGCGTGCCGGCGGAGCCGGTGCCCGTGCGGCTCGCCGACCCCGCGGGTCTGGAGGTGCGGGTGGACGAGCGGGCCCGGATGAGCGGGCCACCCGCTCGGGTGCACTGGCCGACCGACGGCGCCGGGACGGTGGTCGGCTGGGCGGGGCCGTGGATGCTCACCGAGCGGTGGTGGCAGCACCCGGACCGTCCTGCGCAGGTGCGCGTCCACCTGCAGGTGACGCTCGACGACGGCCGTGCGCTGCTCCTCGCCGGTGCGGGGGACGGCTGGGTGTGCGAGGCGACATATGACTGAGCGGTACGCCGAGCTGCACACCCACTCGGCGTTCAGCTTCCTGGACGGCGCCAGCCAGCCGGAGGAGCTGGCCGCCGAGGCGGCCCGGCTCGGGCTGACCGCGCTGGCGCTCACCGACCACGACGGTCTGTACGGAGTGGTGCGGTTCTCCCAGGCGGCCCGGGCCGTCGGGCTGTCGACCGTGTTCGGCGCCGAGCTGCACCTGCCGGCACCGGACGGTCGCCGCCACCCGCGCGAGCGCACCCGTGCCACCCCCGGCCGACCGGTGCTCGACCCGCCGACCGGTGTGCCGGACCCGCGATCCACCCATCTGCTGGTGCTCACCCGCGGACCGGACGGCTACCGGGCGTTGTCCCGGGCGATCGCCGAGGCGCACCTGCGCACCGGGGTCAAGGGTGCCGCCGACCACCGGCTCGAGGAGCTGGCGGCCGTGGCGGACGGGCAGTGGCTGGTGCTCACCGGCTGCCGCAAGGGTGCGGTACGGCGGGCCCTGTCCGGCGGAGACCCGTCCGGGGTGACCGGGGTGGCGCCGGGGGGACCGGAGGCAGCCCGTGCCGAGCTCGACCGGCTGGTGGCGCTGTTCGGACGTGACAACGTCGCTGTCGAGGTCACCGCGGTCCACGACGCGTACGACGACGACCGCGCCGACGCGCTGGCGGCACTCGCGGGCGACGCCGGCCTGCCGCTGGTGGCCACCGGTGGGGTGCACTACGCCACACCGCGCGACGGTGACCTCGCCGCCGCACTGGCCGCGGTGCGGGCACGCTCGTCGCTGGACGACCTGGACGGCTGGCTGCCCGGGGCACCGGCTGCGCACCTGCGTTCTGCGGCGGAGATGACCGTGCTGCACCGTCGGCACCCCACCGCGGTGCCGACGGCTGCGGCCCTGGCCGCCGAGTGCGCGTTCGACCTGTCCTTGGTCGCCCCGAAGCTGCCGCCGTACCCGGTGCCGCCCGGTCACACGGAGGCGAGCTGGCTGCGTGAGCTGGTGCGCCGCGGGGCCGCGGAGCTCTACGGGCCGCCCGAGGCGGAGCGGGTGCCGGGCGCCTACGCCCAGCTGGAGCACGAGCTGCGCGTGATCGAGGACCTCGGGTTCCCGGGCTACTTCCTCGTCGTCTACGAGCTGGTCGACTTCTGCCACCGCAACGGGATCCTCGCGCAGGGCCGAGGGTCGGCTGCCAACTCCGCGGTCTGCTACGCGCTGCGGATCACCGCCGTGGACGCGGTGCGGCACGGGCTGCTGTTCGAACGGTTCCTCGCTCCCGAGCGGGACGGTCCGCCGGACATCGACGTGGACATCGAGTCGGCGCGTCGCGAGGAGGTGATCCAGCACGTCTACGCCATGCACGGGCGCACCCACGCCGCCCAGGTGGCCAACGTCATCTCCTACCGGCCGCGCTCGGCGGTGCGTGACGCGGCCCGGGCGCTGGGGTACGACGTCGGTCAGCAGGACGCCTGGAGCACGTCGATCGAACGCTGGGGGAGCCTGCGCGGACCGCAGGCGCCGAGCTCGTGGTGGACCCTGTCGCGGTCGCAGCCGGTGGCGGCCGAGGCGGTCGCCGGAACGGTGACGGCGGACGGCCACGACGTGGTCCCGGCGCAGCGGCCACCGTCGGCGGCAGAGCTGGAGGAGATCCCCGACCAGGTGATCGACCTGGCCGAGCGGTTCGTGCGCCTGCCCCGGCACCTCGGCATCCACTCGGGCGGCATGGTGATGTGCGACCGCCCGGTGATCGAGGTGTGCCCGGTGGAGTGGGCGCGGATGGAGGGGCGAACCGTGCTGCAGTGGGACAAGGAGGACTGTGCGGATGCCGGCCTGGTGAAGTTCGACCTGCTCGGCCTGGGGATGCTGACCGCCCTGCGGCTGGCGTTCACCCAGGTGCAGGTGCACGAGGGGGTCGAGCTCGACCTGCACGGGCTGCCGCACGAGGACCCGGGCGTGTACCGCCTGCTGTCCGCGGCGGACACCGTCGGGGTGTTCCAGGTGGAGTCCCGTGCCCAGATGGCCACGCTGCCGCGACTGGCGCCGAAGAGCTTCTACGACATCGTCGTCGAGGTCGCCCTGATCCGTCCGGGACCCATCCAGGGCGGATCGGTGCATCCCTACATCGAACGAGCCCGCGGACGGCAGAAGGTCGACTACCTGCACCCGCTGCTGGAACCGGCGCTGTCCAAGACGCTGGGCGTACCGCTGTTCCAGGAGCAGCTGATGCAGATGGCCATCGACGCCGCCGGGTTCAGCGCCGCGGAGGCGGACCAGCTGCGGCGCGCGATGGGGTCGAAGCGGTCGATGGAGCGGATGGAGGCGCTGCACGCCCGGCTGCTGGACGGCATGGCCGAACGAGGGATCGACCGCGGGACGGGTGAGCAGATCTTCGACAAGCTCAAGGCCTTCGCCGACTTCGGCTTCCCGGAGTCGCACGCGTACTCGTTCGCTTTCCTGGTGTACGCCAGCGCGTGGCTGAAGATGTACCACCCGGCCGCGTTCTACGCGGGTCTCCTCGCGGCTCAGCCGATGGGGTTCTACTCACCGCAGAGCCTGGTGGCGGACGCGCGTCGGCACGGCCTGCAGGTGCTGCGGCCGGACGTGCAGGCATCGGACGCGCTCGCCGTGGTGGAACGGCTCGGACCCACGCCCGCCGAGGGCGAGCCGCCGCTCGTGCCGCGGCCGAGCGGCACCGACGCGATGGCTCCCGTGGGGGAGCGGATCGGCGCCGACCGCTCGTTGGCCGTCCGCCTCGGCCTGGCGTCCGTGCGGTCGGTCGGTACCGAGGTGGCCGAGGCGCTGGTCGCCGAGCGGTCGGCGAGCGGCCAGTTCGCCGACCTGCGCGACCTGGTCCGTCGGGTCCGGCTCAGCACCGCCCAGCTCGAGGCGCTGGCGACCGCGGGCGCCCTGGAGAGTCTGGGGACCACTCGTCGGGAGGGGCTCTGGGCGGCCGGCGCGCTGGCCCAGGAGAGCCCGGACACCCTGCCCGGGGTCAGCGTGGGCGTGACGGCCCCGACGCTGCCCGGGCTGGAGGCGGTCGAGGTGGCGACCGCCGACGTGTGGGCCACCGGTGTCTCGGTGGACTCGTACCCGACGCAGTTCGTCCGTGAGGGCCTGGACGCGGCCGGGGTGCTGCGGGTGGAGCAGGTGTACCGCGACCCGGTCCCCACGGGGCGGGTGGCGGTCGCCGGCGTGGTGACCCACCGGCAGCGACCGGGCACCGCGGGCGGGGTGACGTTCCTGTCCCTGGAGGACGAGACCGGGCTGCTCAACGTCATCTGCTCGGCGGGGCTGTGGCAGCGGTTCCGCCGCGCCGCGAGGACGTCCAAGGCGCTCGTCGTGCGCGGTCGGCTGGAGCGGGCCGACGAGACGACCAACCTGGTTGCGGAGCACCTGAGCCCCTTGTCGCTGCGGGTGCGAACCGCCTCGCGGGACTTCCGCTGAGCCGCGCGTGGGCGGTCCGGCCGCCGCCAGCGTGGTCCGGCTGGAGGCCGGCGGCCGACCTGCAGCGCTACTGCTCCTTGACCGGCTCGTCGTCGTCGATGTGCTCCGCCTGCTCCACCGGACGCGCCTCGGCCTCCGCCTCCGCCTCGTCGACCATGGGCGGGTCCATCGTGCGCAGCTTGCTGAACACCGCCCAGCTCACCGCCACGAGCGGCACCGCGATCACGGCGCCGAGGATGCCGGCCGACAGCGTGCCGGTCGCGACCGCGATCGCGACGGCCACCGGGTGCAGCGACACCTGCTTGCCCATCACCAGCGGCTGGAGCACGTGGCCCTCGAACTGACCGATGCCGGCGATGCCCAGGCCGACGATGCCGGCCTGGATGGGACCGAGCGCAGCCAGCGCGACGATCATCGCCACCGCCATGGCCGTCGGCGCCCCGATCAGCGGGATGAACGCGCCCATCAGCACCAGCACGGCCAGGGGTGCCGCGAGCGGCACCTGCACCACGGTCAGCAGGATGAAGGCGAGCAGCCCGTCCACCAGGGCGATGATCACGGTGCCCCGGGTGTACCCCGAGAAGGTGTACCAACCCGCCCCGCCGGCGGTCTGCCAGCTCTCGCGCACCCGGGCCGGCAGCTGGTTGAGGAACCAG
>NCKG01000127.1:0-6120 GCA_002279095.1 Cellulomonas sp. 14-74-6 | reverse complement strand
GGGTCCGGAGTACTGGCACTACGAGTACACGGGCTGACGGGCCGGCGCCGGGCGCGACCCCTGACGGTCGCGCCAGTGACCGCGCCAGTGACAGGGGACCGTCAGCGGGGGCGGTCGGCGTCCTTGCTCGGCTGCACGCGCTTCGGCTCGCCCGGCATCTTCGGGTACTCGGGCGGGTAGGGCAGGTCGCCCTCGCCCTCGTCGTGCTCCTGCCGGTCCGCCAGCTCGAGCAGCGACTCGATCGAGTAGCGCGGTTCCCGGTGCGCGATCAGGGGGGCGAAGAGGTCCTCGACCTCGTCGAACCGCGCGGGCATCGTCGTGACGTCGAAGTCGTCGGGTGCCACGTCGGCGATCTCGTCCCAGCGCAGGGGGGCGGACACGGTGGCGCGCGCGTTGGCCCGGACGGAGTAGGCCGAGGCGATGGTGCGGTCCCGGGCCATCTGGTTGTAGTCGACGAAGATCTTCGAGCCGCGCTCCTCCTTCCACCACTTCACCGTCACCTGCTCCGGCAGCCGCCGGGTCAGCTCGCGGCCGAACGCGATGGTGGCGCGTCGCGCCTCCGTGAAGGTCCAGCGCGGCTCGATCGGCACGAAGACGTGGATGCCCCGGCCGCCGGACGTCTTGGGGAACCCGGTCAGACCGTGCTCGGTCAGCAGCTCGCGGACGTGGGGCGCGACCCGGGCGGCGTCGGTGAAGTCGGTGCCCGGCTGCGGGTCGAGGTCGATGCGCAGCTGGTCCGGCCGGTCGACGTCGTCGCGCACCACCGGCCAGGGGTGGAAGGTCAGCGTGCCGAGGTTGGCGGCCCACGCGACGACCGCCAGCTCGGTGGGTGCCACCTCGTCGGCCGTGCGACCGCTGGGGAAGCCGATCCGGCTGGTCTCGACGTAGTCGGGCGCGCCCTGCGGCACCCGCTTCTGGTAGAAGGTGTCGCCCGACGAGTCGGCGCGGGTCGCGCGCTTCGCGTCGGCGAACCAGCCGCGGGGCCAGCGTTCGAGCGTCGTCGGACGATCCAGCAGCGCGCCGAGGATGCCGTCACCCACCGCGACGAAGTACTCCACCATGTCCAGCTTGGTCAGCCCGCGCTCGGCGAAGTAGACCCGATCCGGGTTGGACACGCGCACGGTGCGGCCGCGCACCTCGAGCTCGACGGCGGGCGGGCTGGCGCTCGGCATGGGCTCACGCTAGAGCCGCGCACCGACACCGGCACCCCCTGCTGCCGGTCCGTCGGCTCAGCTGAGCAGCCCCCGGTGGTGGGCAACCGCGACGGCCTCCGCGCGACCGGAAACGCCGAGCTTGGCCAGCAGGTTGGAGATGTGCACGGACACGGTCTTGGCGGAGATGAACAGCCGCTCGCCGATCTGCCGGTTGGACAGCCCCTGGGCCACCAGGCGCAGCACCTCCGCCTCGCGGGCCGTCAGCACGTCGGCCGTCTCGGCCCGGGTGCCGGGCAGCTCGAGCCGGCCGCGACGCGCCAGGGCCCGCACCGCTGTGGCCAGCGGGCGTGCACCCATCGCCTCGGCCTCCGCCAGCGCCGTCAACGCCTGTCCCTGTGCACCGCTGCGGTCGCCGACGGCCAGCAGCGCCTCGGCCCACCGCCACCGGGCCCGGGCCACCTCGTACCGGAACTCGCTGCCGAACTCCGCGACCACCGCCGCCCACAGCTCCGGCTCCGGCCGGCCGTTCAGCCGCGCGTGCTCGGCGCGGGTCCGTGCCGCCCAGCCGCGACCCTCCGGTCCCAGCCGGCCACCGCGCGGACGACCCTTCACCGCGGTGTCCTCGGCATGCGCCAGCAGCCGTTCGCCGGCCTCGAGCCGCGGGGTGACGTCCCGGCCGGCGAGCCGCTCCTCCTCCGCCGCGTCGGCGTGCGCCGCCAGCGCGAGCGCGCACACCCAGATGCCGCCGAGCGCGTACTCGCCCCAGGAGGCGGCGACCCCGGTCATCACGTCGGCGGCCAGCTCGACGGCGGCGTCCGGCTCACCCCGCCACCTCAGGGCGTCGACCGTGGTGCCACCCGCGATCAGCAGGATCTGCGGGTCGCGGTCCCGGTGCGCCACCAGGGCGCGTCCCCGCTCGACGGCGTCCTCGTCGCCCCGCGCGACGGCGGCGTACGTGCACGCCACGGCCAGCCACGACGTGTGCTCGTCCCACTGGTCGACCGGGGCCCGCGCCGCCGACCCGGGCGTCAGGTCGCCCGACTGGTACCGGATCAGCTCCGCCATCCAGCGCAGCTCCAACGTGTACGCCCCGCGGCCGGCGCCGAGCCGTTCGGCGCGCGCCACGCTGCTCGCCGCGAGCGCGGCGGCCCCGGCGAGGTCACCCGCGTAGTACCGGCCGGACACCAGGTTGAACCGGGTACGCAGCTCCGTCGCCAGGTCCCCGGACTCCTCGGCACGCACCAGCGCCGCCTCGAGCAGCTCCTCGGAGCGCTCCGGCGACTCCCTGACCAGCAGCGCCCGCGTGGTCAGCGCGTCCGACTCCGCGTCGGTGGCGCCCACGGCCCGCGCCACCTCGAGCGCCTGCGCCGCGACCACCTCCGCCTCCTCGTCGAGGTCGACGTTCATCGCCGCGCGCGCGTACGTCGCGAGCGCCCACGCGCGGTCGGCGGACGGCTCGTCGAGCACGGCCACGGCGCGGGACGCCTCGGTCCGGGCCTCGTGCACCCGGTCGGCGTCGAGCAGGAACCGGGCGAGCGCCGTGCGGCAGCCCGCCTGGCGGCGTGGGTCGTGGCCCGTCTCGTCGACCGCGGCGCGGGCCAGCTGCAGCGCGTGGTCCGCCCGCCCGGCCTCCGACGCCGCGCCCGCCGCGAGGCCCAGGAGCGCCACGTGGTCCTCCGGCAGCCCGGCGACCGCGCGCGGGGCCGCGTCCCACAGCCGGAGCACCACCTCGAGGTGCTGCAGCTGCTCCTCGGGCGCCAGCACGGCCTGCGCCTCGTGGGCCGCGGCGTAGGACGCGGTGAGCGCGACGTCGAGGTCCGGGGCGCGCAGCGCGTGGCTGGCCAGGCGGGCCGACGAGGCGACGGTCGGGTCGGCCTGCATCGCGCGGAGGTAGGCGCGGTGCAGGCCCGACTTCTCGCCCGGCAGCAGGTCCCCGTACACCGCCTCCGCCAGCAGGGCGTGCCGGAACGCGATGCGGCCACCGTCCTCGGCGGCCAGCACGTGCTGGGCCACGGCGTCCCGCAGGGCGAGGTCCACGGCACCCGGTCCGCTCAGCACCGCGGAGTCGTCGGCCGCGGCCGCGGCGCGCAGCAGCGTCTCCGGGACGCTGCGTCCCGCGGCGGCGACCAGCTCCGCCAGCCGCTGCGACGCGGGCTGCAGCGCCTCGAGCCGCACGCGCAGCACGTCGATTAGGGACCACGGCAGCTCGTCCGTCTCGGGACCGGCCGCCAGCAGCTCCTCGGCGAAGTACGCGTTGCCCTCCGAGCGGGCGACCACCCGGCCGAAGGTGTCGTCGTCCAAGGGGGCACCGAGCAGCGCCGTGGTGAACTCCCGCAGCTCCGGCTCGTCGAACGGCAGCAGCTCCAGCCGCTGCACGCGCGGGTGCCGCACCAGCTCGGCGATCAGCGGGCGCAGGGCGTGCCGCCGGTGCAGGTCGTCCGTGCGGTACGTGGCGACCAGCAGCAGGTGCTGCATGGCCAGGCGGCTGACCAGGAAGCGCAGCAGGTCCCGCGAGGAGGCGTCCGCCCAGTGCAGGTCCTCGAGCACCACCAGCAGCGGCCGCTCGGCCGTGCCCGTGCGGGCCAGCACGTCGGCCACGCCCTCGAACAGCTCGAACCGGTCCTGCGCCTCGTCGGCCCGGGCCGGTCGGCCCGTCCCACCGGGCAGCAGCCGGCCGAGCGCCGGACGGTCCGCCACCACCGCGTCGACCACGTCCGGCTCCACGCCCTGCAGCGTCGCGAGCGCCGCCGCGAACGGCAGGTACGGCAGGCCGATCTCACCGAGGTCGACGCACGCCGACACGACCGTCCGGGCGCCGGCCTGCTTCGCCAGGCTCCTCACGTGGCGCACCAGCCGCGTCTTGCCGACGCCGGCGTCACCGGCGACGACCACCAGTGACGGGTCACCCGCGCTCGCGCCCTCGAACGCCTCCCAGAGGCGCTCGACCTGTGCCGCACGGGCGACGAACGGCGTGCTCATCGGGCTGCGTGCCATGCCCCCGATCCTCGCAGGGGCCACCCACGCAGCCACCTGCTTATCGGCCCCGGGCCGCCGGACCGCTGCCGGTCGGCGGCGTCGCGGCGGGCGGCACGCTCGGCGCGGGCCGCCCGGCTGAGGTAGGCCGCCCGGCGTGCCCCGCCCAGCTCGTCCAGCAGGTGCTCGCGACGGTAGGCCAGCTCGGCGTCGACCGCCGGTGCCTGCCACGTCCTGGTGATCTCGATCATGGTGGTGCGCTCCCCGTCCTTCGTCCTTCTCCGTGTGATGAGCCCAAGGTCGTCGTGAGGTGCGGGTCGGCGGATCGGTCGATCGCCCAGTGCTGCGGATGGGGTCCGCCCGACGGCGGCTGAGGTGGGCCCGGGCCACCCCTGAGGTGGCCCGCCCGCGGCGCTGAGGCGGCGCACTGAGGGGCTCAGGGACGAACCCGGGACGGATCAGGGCTGTCCCCGATGGGCCGGGACGGGCCCCGGCGCCAGGCTGGGAGCACACCGGCCCGCACGGGACCGGCACCACGACGAGCCGGCGCGCACGACGCCGGAGAGCGCCGGACGACCGAGGGACGGACGACCGAGGGACGGACACCCGAGGCGGGCGCCCGGTGACGGGAGGACGAGATGAGCACCATCCAGGAGCCGCTGGGCCGCACGGGCCTGATCCGGGTCTACGAGGGGCGGGTCGTCGCCGGTGTGTGCGCCGGCATCGGCCGGCGCATCGGCCTGGGCCCGTGGGTGACGCGGCTGCTGTTCCTGCTGGCCAACCTGGTGATCCCCGGCAGCTTCCTCATCGTCTACATCGCGCTGTGGATCCTCATGCCGACGGAGTCGCCGGTGTGGCGGGCCGCCCCGCCGGTGCGCCGCTGACCCCGTCCGACACGCGGGTAGAGCCGGGACGACCCGGTCCCGAAGCGCGGATCACCCATCGGTGCGCGCGCCTCGGAGGGCGCTGCGGACGACCATCGGGCACCCTGGTCCCGTGGGCGACGTCCGAGACCTCTCCAGCGCACCGAGTGCGCGCCGGAGTGGCTGGCGCCTGGTCGACGACGAGCTGACGCTGCACGCCGAGCGGCACGCACCTCGGCTGGCCCGGCACTGGGTGATGCGGGCCGTCGCCGCCGAGGGTGTGGTGGGCTCGACCAACCAGGTCATCGAGCTGCTCACCGGTGAGCTGGTGTCCAACGCGGTGGTGCACGGACCCGCTGACGGCGAGGTGCAGGTGGGCCTGCGGATCGACCGGCGCACGGTCCGGGTGAGCGTCCGGGACACCGGTCAGGGCCGTCCGCGGGTGCGGCACCCCGAGCCGACCGCGCCGAGTGGGCGCGGCCTGGCGCTGGTGGAAGCCTTGTCCTCCGCCTGGGGCACCGCGACGCACCCGGACGGCGGCAAGACGGTGTGGTTCGACGTCGAGCTGGACGACTGAGGCGGACGTCGTCGGCCGTCCCGTCGACGGCTCGGCGGGCCGTGCCGGCCCCGCTGGCCTGGGCGTTCGTCGCTCTCCCGGTGCGACCTGCGACCCTACGGCGTAGTTTCGTCGCGCATGCGTGGGTTGTCCGCGCGACGGAGCTGGGCAGATTCGGGCACAGCGGTGGACGACGAAGGAGCGCTCGGGGATGACCGACGGCAGCAGCCTGACGACCAGCACGGGGCGTGTGCCCACCATCACGGCCGAGGTGCGCGACGACGGCACCGGCGAGCTGGTGGTGGACGGCGACCGCCGTCCGGTGGCCCGTGAGGACCTGGCGCAGGCCGGTGCCGAGGTGACGTCGCAGGTCGCGGCGCTGGCCGCGGAGCTCGGCCGACCGCTGCCGGTGCAGGTGCGCGACCCCGACGGGGTGTGGTCGCTGCTGATCCACCCCGACGGACGGGTGGACGAGGCGCCGCCGGAGCCCGACGAGCCCGACGAGCTCGCGGCGCCACCGCTGCCCGCCGGCACACCGGGAGCCTCCGCGCCGATCGGCGCCCCGGTGCCCACC
>NCKG01000126.1:0-6238 GCA_002279095.1 Cellulomonas sp. 14-74-6 | reverse complement strand
GTGGCCCCCTCGCTCCACCGCGCCGCGGAGGTGACGCGCGTCGACCTGGTCCGCCACGGCACCACCTCGGACGCCGACACCATCCGCGACACGGCGGTCGCCCAACCGCTGCTGGTCGCATCGGCGCTCGCGTCGTTGCGGGCGGTCCTCGGCGCCTCCGAGCCCACCACCGGGTGGACCGCGGTGGCCGCCGGACGACTGGGCGGCGTCGGCGGGCACTCGGTGGGAGAGCTGGCGGCGCTGGCGATCTCGGGCGTGGTGTCCGACGACGAGGCGCTGCGCCTGGTCGCCGTGCGGGGCGCCGCGATGGCACGGGCAGCCGCGGCCGGGCCGACCACCGGGATGAGCGCCGTGCTCGGCGGGGACCCGCAGGAGGTGCTGACCGCGATCGCCCGGCACGGCCTCGTGGCCGCCAACGTCAACGGTGGCGGTCAGGTGGTCGCTGCGGGCGCCCTGGACCGCCTCGCGGCGCTGGCCGCCGAACCGCCGGCCAAGGCCCGGATCATCTCCCTGCAGGTCGCCGGAGCGTTCCACACGGACGTGATGGCCCCCGCGGTGGCCGACCTGCAGGCGGCAGCCGACCAGGTGGTGCCCGCGGACCCGACCACCCCGCTGCTCAGCAACGCCGACGGCGAGCTCGTCTCGTCGGGCGCGGAGGCCCTCGCACGCGTCGTCGCGCAGGTCGCGCGTCCGGTCCGGTGGGACCTGTGCCAGCAGACGATGGCGGAGCAGGGCGTGACGGGGCTGCTCGAGGTGGCCCCCGGGGGCGTCCTGACCGGACTGGCCCGGCGTACGCTGCCCGGGGTCGAGACCGTCGCGCTGAAGTCGCCGGCCGACCTGGACGCCGCGCGGGACCTCGTGCTCCGGCACGCCGCGCCCACCGCGAAGGAGCAGCAGTGACCCGTCCCACCCTGACGCAGTCCAGCGGTGCCGCGCACAGCCGGATCCTCGGCCTCGGAGGCGCACGCGGCGAGCGTGTCGTGCCGAACGACGAGCTGGTCGGCCCGATCGACTCGTCCGACGAGTGGATCCAGCAGCGCACCGGCATCGTCACCCGGCGCCGCGCGGGTGCCGACGTCTCGGTGCTGGACCTCGCCGAGGAGGCGGCCCGCGCCGCGATCGCCGACGCAGGGCTGACCGGTGCGGACATCGACGCGGTGATCCTGTCGACCGTCACGTACTTCCACCAGACGCCGGCCGGCGCCGCGATCGTCGCCGACCGGATCGGTGCGACGCCGGCTGCCGCCTACGACATCTCGGCGGCGTGCGCGGGCTACTGCTACGGCATCGGCCAGGCCGATGCCCTGGTCCGGGCCGGAGCAGCGCGCAACGTGCTGGTGATCGGCGCCGAGAAGATGAGCGAGTTCGTCGACCCGACCGACCGGTCGATCTCGTTCCTGCTGGGCGACGGTGCCGGTGCCGTCGTCGTCGGTCCGTCGGACTTCCCGGGCATCGGCCCGACGGTCTGGGGGTCCGACGGCGGGCAGTCCCAGCTGATCCGGCAGACGCACTCGTGGCTGCAGTGGCGCGAGGACTCCTCGCTCGGCTGGCCGACGCTGCGGCAGGAGGGTCAGTCGGTGTTCAAGTGGGCCGTCTGGCAGATGGCGCCGATCGCGCAGAAGGCGCTGGACGCCGCCGGCGTGACCGCCGACCAGATCGACGTCTTCGTGCCGCACCAGGCGAACATGCGGATCATCGACCTGCTGATCAAGCAGCTGAAGCTGCCCGAGACCGTCGTGGTCGGACGTGACATCGCCGACACCGGCAACACGTCGGCCGCCTCGATCCCCCTGGCGACGGAGCGTCTGCGCCGCGAGGGCAAGGCGAAGTCCGGCGACCTGTGCCTGCAGATCGGGTTCGGCGCGGGGCTGGTGTACGCCGCCCAGGTCGTCGTGCTGCCCTGACGCCGTCGCGACCCGCTGTAGGTTTCGTCCGACCCGCACCACCGACACGAGGAGAACCCCCATGGCGTACACCGAGCAGGAGATCCTGGCCGGCCTGGCCGAGATCGTCAGCGAGGAGACCGGCCTGCCGACCGACTCCGTCCTGCCCGAGAAGTCCTTCACCGACGACCTCGACATCGACTCGCTGTCGATGATGACGATCGTCACGCTGGCCGAGGAGAAGTTCTCGGTCACGATCCCGGACGACGAGGTGAAGAACCTCGCCACCGTGGGCGACGCCGTCTCGTTCATCGCCGGCGCGCAGGCCTGAGCGGCACCGGCCGCGGTCACCGGCCGGTGCCGGGGCGCCACGCGCCCGCACCGGCCGGTGACACCCCCGTCCCCCTCACGACCAGGAGCAACCGATGACACCCGTACCCGACGTCGTCGTCACCGGGATGGGGGCCACCACGCCCCTCGGTGGTGACCTCACCAGCACGTGGAACGCGGCGCTCGCCGGTGAGTCGGGGGCACGACCCTTCGACAACGACTGGGTGGAGCGGTACGGGCTCCCCGTCACCTTCGCGGCCACCATCAAGGTGCCGCCGCGGGACGTCCTGCCGGTGCCGGAGCTGAAGAAGCTCGACCCGTCGGCCCAGTACGCGATGATCGCGACGCGTGAGGCGTGGGCGGATGCCGGCGCCCCCGAGGTCGACCGCGAACGGCTCGGCGTCGTGGTGTCCTCCGGCATCGGTGGCATCTGGACCACGCTCGACGCCTGGGACACGCTCCGCGAGAAGGGCGCCCGCCGCGTCCTCCCGATGACGGTTCCCATGCTGATGCCGAACTCCCCGACGGCCTTCGTGTCGCTCGAGCTCGGTGCACGGGCCGGGGCGCACGCGCTGGTCTCCGCCTGCGCGAGCGGCGCGGAGGCGATCGGCTACGCCGTGGAGATGATCCGCAACGGCCGGGCCGACGTCGTGGTCGCGGGCGGTACCGAGGCCTCGATCCACCCCATGCCCGTCGCGGCGTTCGCGGCGTCTCGCACCCTGTCGCTCCGCAACGACGACCCGCAGGCCGCGTCCCGGCCGTACGACGTCGACCGCGACGGGTTCGTGCTCGGCGAGGGCGCCGGCATCGTGGTGCTGGAGAGCGCCGAGCACGCCGCCGCCCGTGGCGCTCGGGTCTACGCGCGGATCGCCGGTGTCGGGCTGTCCTCGGACGGCTACCACATCACGTCGCCCGAGCCGAGCGGCGACGGTCAGATCCGCGCGATGAGCGCCGCGCTGAAGGACTCGGGCGTGGCGGCGCGGGACGTCGTGCACGTCAACGCGCACGCCACCTCGACCGTGGTGGGCGACCTCATCGAGGCGCGGTCCATCCGGGGCCTCCTCGGCGACGAGGCGGACCACGTGGCCCTGTCGGCCACCAAGTCGATGACGGGGCACCTGCTGGGCGGCGCAGGGGCGCTGGAGACGATCTTCACGGTGCTGGCGCTGCACGACCGCCAGGCGCCGCCGACGATCAACGTCGACAGGCCCGACCCCGAGCTGGTGCTGGACCTGGTCCGGTCCGAGCCGCGGCCCCTGCCGGACGGTCAGATCGCCGCGGTCAACAACTCGTTCGGCTTCGGCGGGCACAACGTGGCTCTGGTGGTCACCTCCGCCTGACCGCGGCCCCGCCTGACTGCGACGCACGACGGGCGCCCGACGACCCACGTCGTCCGGCGCCCGTCGTCGTGCTCGCGTCGGGAGACGCGTCGCCCGCCCGCGTCAGCCGACGCGGTGCAGCCAGCGGACAGGCGCCCCGGCGCCGGCGTACCGGAACGGTTCGAGCTCGTCGTCCCACGCCTGCCCGAGCGCCAGGTCGAGCTCGGCACGGAGCCGGGCGGTGTCGCCGGCGTGCTCCAGCGCGGCACGGATGCGGTCCTCCGGCACGACGATGTTGCCGTGCACGTCCGTCGCGGCGTGGAAGATGCCGAGCTCGGGCGTGTGGCTCCACCGCGCACCGTCGGCGCCGTGGCTCGCCTCCTCGGTCACCTCGTACCGCAGGTGCGCCCAGCCGCGCAGAGCCGACGCGAGCCGTGCGCCCGTGCCCTGCGGGCCCTGCCAGGACAGCTCCGCCCGGTAGAAGCCCGGCCCCGCCGGCTGCACGGTCCAGTCCATGCTGACGCGCACCCCGAGCGTGTTGCCGGCCGCCCACTCGACGTGGGGGCACAGCGCGCGGGGTGCTGAGTGCACGAAAAGAACACCGCGGGTCAGAGCACCGGCCATGTCATCCTCCTGGGCGGATCGAGGTTCGCCTTCCCCAACGACCTCGCTCAGCACCCGGGAGACTTCGTGGCGCTCGCGGCGTACGAGGCCAGCATGCCTGACGACACGCCGGCTGCGCCAGCGCGAACGCGGCGCGCCCCGCTGCGAGCGGCTACAGCTGCTCGCGGATCGCGCGCATCGCCTTCTTGCGCACGGACCGCTCGAGGCGGTCGAGGTAGAGCATGCCGTCGAGGTGGTCGACCTCGTGCTGCAGGCAGCGCGCCATGAGCTCGGTGCCCTCGACCATCACCTCGTGGCCGTCGAGGTCGGTGCCGATCACGCGGGCGTACCACGCGCGCCGCGTGGGGTACCAGAGGCCGGGGACGGAGAGGCAGCCTTCGTCACCGTCCTGGTACTCGTCCTCCGAGAGCTCGACGATCACGGGGTTCAGCACGTAGCCGATCTCGTCGTCGATGTTCCACGAGAAGGCGCGCAGGCTGACGCCGATCTGGTTGGCGGCCAGGCCGGCACGTCCCTCCTGGTCGACGGTCTCCAGCAGGTCCTCCACCAGCCCGCGGACACGGGCGTCGATGGTCGTCACGGGGTCGCACGGGGTGCGCAGCACGGGGTCGCCGACGATCCGGATCTCACGCAGGGCCATGGCTCGATCCTCCCATGAAGCGCCCGACCGGCGGGCGTCGCGCCCCTCGGTCGGATGGGCGTACGCTTGCGTTTGCACTGACTGGTCAGTCAGAAGGAGAGCCATGAACGCCGACGACCGTCCCGCTGCCGTCCGGCAGCGTCGTGAGACCCCGACCACACCCGATGCCGGATGCCCCCTCCCCGCCGTGCGGGCACGCGGCCTCGCGCTGCACGGCGGCCGCGGCACGGTCTACGGTCCGCTCGACCTCGAGCTGCCGACCGGCGGTCTGGTGGTGGTCCAGGGTCCGCAGGGTGGTGGGCGCTCGAGCCTGCTGCTGACCCTCGGCGGCCGCATGGTGCCCGACCGCGGTTCACGGCTCGAGGTGCTCGGCGAGTCCCTCCCCCGGCACAGGCGCGCGGTGCAGCGGCGGGCGGCGCTGGCCGGCTTCGCCGGGATCGACGACCTCGACGGGTCCGTCAGCGTCGGGACGACCGTGCGGGAGCGGCTCGCCTGGCTGAGCCCCTGGTACGCGCGCACGCCCCGGGTCGACCAGTCGGCCTTCGGCCGGCTCGCCGGCCCCGTCTTCGGCCCGCGCCCCCTGCCGGGGGTCGCGACCCTGGTGTGGGACCTCGACGAGGTCGACGCCATGCTGCTGCGCATCACGCTCGCGATGGCCCAGCGGCCCGACCTGCTGCTGGTGGACGACGTGGACCAGGTCCACGACAGCACCCGTCGCCAGACGGTGTGGAGCTGCCTCGAGGCGCTGACGACGTCGGGCACCACCGTCGTCGCGACGGTCGCCTCCCTCGACGAGCTGGCGCGGATGCGCTGGACGTCGCCACCGGCCCGGATCACCCTCGCGTCCGGCCCCCACGCCGTACCGGCAGCGGCCTGAGCGTCGCACCTCCATCTGACGTCGAGCCCTGCTCGAGAGGACCCGTGATGACCTCCCTCACCTCCACCGGCACCGAGCTGCGCCGGTTCGGCCGCGGCCTGCTGCCCCGGCTGGCGATCGCCGCCATGATCCTGGTGCCGCTGCTGTACGGCGCGCTCTACCTGTGGGCCTTCTGGGACCCCACGGGACGCCTGGACCGCCTGCCCGTCGCCCTCGTCAACGCCGACACCGGCGCCCAGCGCGGCGGCACCACCGTCCACGCGGGCGACGAGGTGACCGCGGCGCTGCTCGACTCCAAGGCCTTGCGTTGGACGCGGACGGATGCCACCGAGGCCGCCAAAGGGGTGCGCGACGGCCGCTACTACTTCGCCCTGACCGTCCCCGCCGACTTCTCGGCGGCCGTGGTCTCCGCCGGGGGTGCGGCGCCGCACGCCGCCCAGCTTGAGGTCACCTACGACGACACCAACTCGTTCCTGGCCACGACGCTGGGCCGCAGTGCCATGGCGCAGGTGTCGGACGCGGTGCGGACGACGATCGGCCAGCGGGCGGCCGATCAGGTGCTTAT
>NCKG01000125.1:0-6257 GCA_002279095.1 Cellulomonas sp. 14-74-6 | reverse complement strand
ACAGCACCTGCACCACCCGGCGGATCTCGGCGTCGCGGCCGATCACCGGGTCGAGCTTGCCGTCGCGCGCCTGCTGCGTCAGGTCGACGCCGTACTGCTCCAGGGCCTTGAACGTGCCCTCGGGGTTGGGGCTGGTGACGCGGGCGTTGCCGCGGACGGTCGGCAGCGCCGCCACGAGGGCGTCGCGAGAGGCGCCGACGGCGGTGAGCGCCTCGGCGATGCCGGACTGCCCGGTGGCCAGGCCGATCAGCAGGTGCTCGGTGGACACGTAGTCGTCCCCGAGGGCGCGGGCCTCCTTCTCGGCGGCGTCCAGCGCGGTGACCGTCTGGCGGGAGGCGGACGGCTGGGACACCGAGGCGCCGCTGCTGGCGGGCAGCTTGACCAGCATGGCGCGGACCTGGCGGCCGAGCGTCGCGCGGTCGGCGCCGACTGCGTCGAGCAGGCCGTTGGCGACGCCGCCCTCCTGCTCGAGGAGCGCCGACAGGACGTGCGCCGGCTCGAGCTGCGGGTTGCCCGCGGCCGTGGCGTGCTGGATGGCGGCGCCGAGCGCCTCCTGTGCCTTGGTGGTGAACTTCGCGTCCACGGATCGTGCCTCCCTGGGCGTTGCCGGATGTCGTCCGCTGCTGCCGATGAGGGCAACGGCGCCGAAGTTGAGTGTATTCCGCTCAACTCTGAGCGCCAGTGGCCGCCGAGCGGAACGAGCGACGCCTCGTGGCAGCGCTCGTCCATCGAAGCGTCGCGGTGAGGCACCAACGCACCCCCTCCTCGACGTCGGCGACCGGCGCGCCCGCCGGGGTGAGCGGCAGGCGGGAGACGTTGTGCACAGCGGACGCGGAGCGGCTTACGCGTCGAACGTATGTTCGATAGGCTCGTCACATGGGGCTGAGTGTCGGTGGGGGGACAGCGCGGGGCAGCACAGCGCTCGCCGACGTCGCCTCCTGGCGTACCCGCCTCACCCGATGGGCCGGCGGACCCGGCAGCGACACCCAGCCCGGTGACCTCGGTGAGGCATGCAGAGCCCGGAACCTGGACCAGGCCGACCGCATCCAGCTGGTGGCCGCGCTCGAACAGCTCAAGGCGGCCGCGGCCGGACTCCAGGCGCGGCTGTCGGTCGAGTTCGACGCGCACGAACGGCAGCTGCAGGGCGATGCCGGCGTGCCACGCGAGCGGCGTGGACGCGGTGTGGCGGCCCAGCTCGGGATGGCACGCCGCGAGTCTCCGCACCGGGCCGCCGTTCTCCTCGGGGCGGCCAAGGCACTCTGCGCCGAGCTGCCGTGCACCTTCGCTGCCCTGGCCGAGGGCCGGGTGTCGGAGTACCGCGCGATGCTCGTCGTGCAGGAGACGGCTTGCCTGGAGCGTGAGGAGCGAGCCGAGGTGGACCGGGCGCTGTGCGCCGATCCCGGCACGTTGGAGGGGGTCGGCACCCGACGGCTCGTCGCGATGGCGCGTGAGCGCGCGTACCGCGCCGACCCCGCCGCGTTCGTGCGTCGGGCGGCTCGCGCCGAGAACGAGCGGAGCGTGACCCTCCGTCCGGCGCCCGACACGATGACGTACCTGACGGCGCTCCTGCCGGTAGCGCAGGGCGTGGCCGCGTACGCCGCGCTGCGACGCGCGGCCGACTCGGGGCGGGCGGCCGGGGACGGACGTGGGCGCGGCCAGGCCATGGCCGACACCCTCGTCGAACGGCTGACCGGTCAGGCCGCGGCTGACGGGGTGCCGGTCACCGTGTCGCTGGTCATGAGCGACGCCACCCTGCTCTCCTCCGGTCACGGTGCCGCGGTGCTGGACGGCTACGGCACGGTGCCTGCTCAGGTCGCACGGACGCTGGTCGCCAACGGGCTCGACGCCGACGCCGCCTGGCTGCGCCGGGTCTACGCCGACCCGCGGGGCGGGGTGGTGGCCGCGAGCTCGCGCGAGCGGTTCCACTCCGAGGGCCTCGCGTCGCTGCTGCGAGTCCGTGACCAGGGCACCTGCCGGATGCCGTACTGCGACGCGCCGATCCGGCACCTGGACCACGTGCTCCCGGCCGAGCTGGGCGGTCCGACGGATGCGGAGAACAGCCAAGGGCTGTGCGAGGCGTGCAACCACGCGAAGCAGGCGCCCGGCTGGCGGCAGGAGACGTCCGAGGGAGCGGCGCGGCACGCGGTGGTCACGACGACCCCGACGGGACAGGTGTACCGGAGCGTCGCGCCGGAGCCGCCGCCACCGCTGAGGCGTTCCGACGACGACGCCGCGGGTGTCAGCCACCCACCGGGCGCCTGGGACGTCGCGCGTCCCCCGGGCGGGATCGACGCTGCCTTCGCACGCCTCGTGGTGCTCGCGGCATGACGGCGTCCGCCGCCCCAAGGCTCGGGCGTCGCCTTGAGCGTGCGCTCTGTTCGCCGGACGATAACCGGCTCGTCGCCGTGCGTCCATCGACCGGGGTTAGCGTCGTCGCGACGACACCTCCGAAAGGGCGACGATGACCCTCACGCTCACGCTCGTGCGACACGGGCAGACCCACTTCAACGCACGCCGGCTGCTGCAGGGCAGCTGCGACTCCCCGCTCACCCGCATCGGCCGCGAGGGGGTGCGCACCACGGCTCGGCACCTCGCCGACGTCCCGTTCCTCGCGGCGTACTCCTCGCCCTCGGGACGCGCGGTGTCGACCGCGGTGGAGATCCTGCGGCACCACCCGGACCTCCGGCTACGCACCGACCCCGACCTGCGCGAGTACGACTTCGGCACCTTCGAGCGGCACCCCGAGCGCGACCTCGAGGCGGTGCTGCCCTGGACCGAGCTGGTCCCGCAGGTGCTCGACGGCACGCACCCCGGGCTGCCGAAGGGCGAGCACGCCGCCGACTTCATGGCACGCACCCGACGGGCGTTCTCCCTGATCGCCGACCGGCACCCGGACGGCCACGTGCTGGTGGTCGGGCACGGGCTGGCGCTGGGCGCCTGGCTCTCGACGATCCACCCCGAGGGACTGGTGGCGCTGCCGAACGCGTCGGTGTCCCAGGTCGAGGTGCACCCCGACGGCTCCACCCGCGTGCTGAGCATCGGGTTGGACGTCGCGGGCCAGGGCCTGGTCGCCGCACGGCCGGTCCCACCGCGGGAGGATGCGCTGCCGCAGGCGGTGTAGCAGGATCCGGCGCATGGCGGACGACGAGGTCAGCGACGTTCTCGGGGTGCCCTGGGTGGCCCGCACGCTGCAGCTGCGACCAGACGGCGTCGCGGCCCGCACCGGCATCCCGCCGGTCGCCACGCTGGTGCACCGGGACGAGCCGCTACGGCGCCGGGCCGTGCTGTACGTGCACGGGTTCGTCGACTACTTCTTCCACCCGCACGTCGCCGCTGCGCTGGCCGAGCACGGATACGACCTGTACGCCCTGGACCTGCGCGACTACGGCCGTTCCATCCGCCCCGGCCGTCCACCGGACGACGTCACCGACCTGGGCCTGTACTCGGAGGAGATCGACGCCGCCGTCCGCATGCTGCGACCCCGTTACGAGAAGCTGGTGCTGCTGGGCCACTCGACAGGCGGGCTGATCGCGGCGCTCTGGGCGGACGCGCGTCGCGGGCTCGGCCTGATCGACGCCCTCGTGCTGAACAGCCCCTGGTTGGACCTGCGCGGCAGCTGGGCACAACGGCACGTCCTCACGCCGGTGCTCGACGTCGTCGGCCGCGTCGCGCCGACCGCCGTGGTCGCCCGTCTGGACCCGGAGTACGGCAAGGCTCTGCACTCCGCCACCGGCGGCGAGTGGGACTACGACCTGGCGTGGAAGAGCTCGGACTTCCCGGTCACGGCCGGCTTCATCCGCACCGTGCGGCGCGGGCACGCCCGCGTGGCGCACGGCCTGCAGGTCGACGTCCCGGTGCTGGTGCTGCGCTCCGACCGCAGCGGTCCGAACAAGGGCTGGCACGAGGAGCTGGTGACCACCGACTCGGTGCTGGACGTCGAGCAGATCGCCGCGCGCGCCCCGCTGCTGGGTCCCGACGTCACGCTCGCGACGGTCCCGGGCGGCGCGCACGACCTGGCGCTGTCCCCGTCGCCCGCGCGTGAGCAGTACCTGCGCGAGGTGACCGACTTCCTCGCGGCGCGGCTGCCCGACGGGACGGCCCCGGCTCCGGCTACGGCAGCAGCGACGGCTCGTCCGGCTCCGACAGCGACAGCACCGCCCCCACCACCGCCGGCCGCTGCCTGAGCGACGCCTCGAGCCGCGCGAGCGCGTGCGACGCCTGCTCCTCCGGCTCGTCGCCCACCAGGTCAACCGCGCCGACGACGAGCACCTGGCCGGCGCCCATGACCTCGAGGCGCAACGAGGTCACCCGCGCCACCTCGGGCCGCTCGAGCAGCGCCTGCAGCACCATGCGGTGCACCTGGGGGTCGGCCGTCTCACCGACCAGGAAGTCCCGGTTGCGCTCGATCAGCACCACGGCGACCACCCCCAGCAGCAGCCCGATGACGATCGATCCCACCGCGTCCGGCACCACCGACCCGGTCAGCTGGTGGCCGAGGATGCCGACCGCCGCGATCACGATGCCGACCAGGGCCGCCGAGTCCTCGAAGAACACCGCCCGCACCGTGGGGTCGGAGGTGCGCAGCACGTGCTCGCGCAGCGTCCGCCGGCGCTTCGCGGCCTGCCCGCGCAGCTGCCGCCACGCCTGTGCGAACGAGGCCCCCTCGAGCACGAACGAGATGGCCAGCACGGCGTAGGCGACCGTGAACGACGCCGCCGGTTCCGGGTGCATCAGCTCCTGCACGCCGCGGGTCACCGAGACACCGGCTCCGACGGCGAACAGTCCGATCGCGGCGAACAGCGACCAGACGTACACCTCGCGGCCGTAGCCGAGCGGGTGCGTGGCGTCCGGCGGCCGGTCCGCCTTGCGGTGCGCGATCAGCAGGAACACCTCGTTGCCCGTGTCAGCCCACGAGTGCGCGGCCTCGGCGAGCATCGACGCCGCTCCGGTCAGTACCGCGGCGACGGACTTGGCCAGCGCGATGAGCAGGTTGGCCCCGAGCGCCACGACCACGGTGGTCAGGGACTCGCCGCCGGCGCGGGACTCGCGGGCCACCTCGTGCGTCATGCCCCCTGGTTAGCACAGCCTCTCCGGTGTCGCGCGTGCTGCGGCGGTGATGTGATGGCGGCATGACGACACAGCAGGTGCCCTGGTCACCCGGTACGGCGTGCTGGGCGGACATCACCGTTCCGGACCTCGACCGGGCCACCGGCTTCTACGGCCCGCTCCTGGGCTGGCGGTTCGAGACGGGTGGTCCGGAGACCGGCGGGTACACCCAGGCGTTCGTCGGCGACCGGCAGGTGGTCGGCCTGACCGAGCCGATGGGCGAGGACCCGGCTCCGCCCGCCGCGTGGTGCGTCTACCTGGCGACGGACGACCTGGCCGCGACCGTGCAGCGCTCCGAGCAGCTCGGCGGCCGCACCCTGCTGGGGCCCATCGACGTGATGGGCTTCGGGTCGATGGCCCTGCTGACCGACCCGACCGAGGCCGTCGTGGGGCTGTGGTCGGGCGGGTCGCACATCGGCTGGGAGGTCGTCGACGAGCCGGGCGCCGTGGTGTGGACCGAGCACATGTCCCACGACCAGGCCCGCGCCCTCGCGTTCTACGACGGGTTGTTCGGGTACGACGTGACGGACCTGTCCGCCCCCGACTTCGACTACGCGTCCGTCGCGGTGGACGGCGAGACGGTGCGCAGCGGCATCGGCGGGTACGGCCCGGGTGCCGGCGCGCAGGTTCCGGCGGCGTGGACGGTGTACTTCCAGGTGCCGGTGGCCGACGACGCGGCGGCCCGCGTGACGGAGCTCGGCGGCACGGTGGTCAGCCCGCCGGAGGACACGCCGTACGGCCGGATGGTGCTGGTGAAGGGTCCGTTCGGCGAGGTGTTCGCGCTGATGGAGCCGCCCGCCGAGCAGCCGCCGACGGGGACGCCGCCCGCCTGAGCCCTCCGCCCGGGCCGCCGGGTAGCCTGCGCCCGTGACCGGCGCCTCCCCCGACGACTTCCACCACGTGGCGGCCGGTCCGCACGAGCCGCTGCGCACCTTCCACCCACGGCGGGCGGCGCTCGGCCGCGACCGGGCCGACGCCCTGGACCGGCTGTGGCCGCGGTACGGCTTCTCGGTGCACGACGAGGCACTGGGCCGCGGCCCGCGCACGCCCGACGGCCTGCTCCACACCGCCACCGACTGGCCCGACTACGCCGAGCAGATGCGCGAGGTGCTCACCGCCGACCCGTGCCTGGCGGACGCCTCCGCCGACCC
>NCKG01000124.1:0-6279 GCA_002279095.1 Cellulomonas sp. 14-74-6 | reverse complement strand
TGCGGGCGGCGGTGCTCACCGCCTGGCGCTCCTCACCGGGCGACCGTGACGCGCTGGCCGCACGGCTGGTCCAGGCGATCGACGACCGCCGCAGCGGCCTGTCCCTGGCCCCGGTCAGCAACCTCAACGTGATCAGCGCATCGGTGCCCTACCGATTCGCCGTCCGCAACGGCCTGCCCGTCCCGGTGACCGTCCGAGTGGCCGTGCACCCCCGCAAGAGCTGCCTGGGTGCCGCCACCAGCGATGCGGTCACCGTCTCGGCGGGCGCCGAGGCGAGCGTCCCCGTCGTGCTGCATGCCGCGGCCAACTGCGAGGTGATCGTCGACGCGCAGGTGACAGACCTCGCCGGGCAGCCGGTCGGCACCGGCGCCCAGTTCACGGCGCGGGTGGCGCCCACCGTCGAGAGCGTCGGTACGGCGGTGGTCGGTGCGCTGCTGGCGATCGGCCTGGTGCTGGGCATCGTGCGGACCGTCCGACGGGGGCAGAGCGCCCGCCGCGGTGCCCGGCGCACCTCCGAGGACGAATCGCCTCCGCTGCCTCCGCTCGGTGGCGACGTGTCGCCCGGACGTCCGTCGTGAGCCGCTCGGCCAGCATCGGCCGCGCCTCCGCACTGATGGGCTCCGGCACCGCCGCGTCGCGGGCCCTCGGGCTGCTGCGCAGCATCGCCCTCGCGGCCGCGATCGGCGCCACCGGTCAAGCCGCGGACGCGTTCGCGGTGGCCAACAAGCTGCCGAACATCCTCTACCAGCTGCTCGCCGGCGGGGCGCTGAACGCCGTGCTGGTGCCGCAGGTGGTCCGGGCGTACAAGCGCCGGGCGGGCCAGCAGTACGTCGACCGGCTGCTGACCCTCGGGTTCGCCGTGCTGGCCGGCACCACGCTGCTGCTGACGTTCGCCGCACCGCTGCTGGTGCTGCTGTACGCCGACCCCGGCAACCGTGAGCAGATGGCGCTGGCCACCACCTTCGCCTACTGGAGCATCCCGCAGATGTTCTTCTACGGCGTGTACGGCCTGCTGGGACAGGTGCTCAACGCCCGCGAGTCGTTCGGCCCCTACATGTGGGCGCCGGTGGTGAACAACATCGTCGCGATCGCCGGCTACGGGCTCTTCATCGTGATGTTCGGCTCATCGAGCAGCGCCGACGGCTGGAGCGGCGCGAAGGTCGCCGTGCTGGCGGGCTCGACCACCCTCGGCATCGTGGCGCAGGCGCTGGTGCTGTTCCCCTCGCTGACCAGGGCCGGCGTGCGGTTCCGGCTGCGGTGGGGGGTGCGCGGCACCGGGCTCGGCCGGGCAGGCTCGGTGGCGATGTGGACCTTCGCCGGCCTCGCGGTGGGCCAGACCGCGTTCATCGTCCAGTCCCGCATCGCGTCCGCGGCACCCGCAGCGGCGCTGGCACGTGCTCACGGGCTCGCCACGGTCCAGTCGACCACCGGCGTCGCGGGGAACGCGGCGTACGACTACGCGTTCCTCGTCTTCATCCTTCCCCACTCGCTGGTGACGGTCTCGCTGATGACGGCGCTGTTCACCCGCCTGTCTGCCCAGGCGACGGACCGCGACCGCGCCGGTGTGCGCGAGACGCTGTCCACCGGCCTGCGCGCGCTCGGCCTGTTCACCATCCCCACGGCGGTGATCGTCGGGCTGCTCGCCCTGCCGGTGGTGCGCCTGATCATCTGGCACCCGCGCCCGGGCGAGATCGCCGCGGTGGGCGGCGTCACGGTCGCGATGGTCCTGGGTCTGCCGGTGCTCGGCATCTGGTCGATGTGCCAGCGGGTGTACTACGCCTACGAGGACGCGCGCAGCATGCTGGCGCCGCAGGTCGTGATGGCAGTGGTCATCGTGGTCGGCACGCTGCTCGGCTGGCTGCTCGCGCCGCCGCAGTGGTGGGTGGCCGTCTCCGCGCTGGCCGTCAGCCTCTCCTACGTGATCGGCTCGCTGATGGCGCTGCGGCACGTGCACTGGTTGATCGGCAGCTTCGACGGGTCGCGGGTGCTCCGGCTGCACCTGCGCGCCACCCTCGCCTCGGTGGCCGCCCTGGCGGTCGGCGTGCCGCTGCTGCTGCTGCTCGGCGCGGGCGCCCAGATGTCCCTGGTCGCTGCGCTGCTGAAGGTCGTCGTGGTCGGCGGGGCGATGGTGACCGTGTACGTGCTGGTGCTCCGGGCGATGCACGTCCCGGAGCTCGAGGTCCTCGCCGGCCCTGTGCGATCGGTGCTCGCCCGGTTCCCGGGGCGACGGCCGGGGCGTCCCGACTAGCATGCACGTGTCCGGCGGCCGCCGGACGTCCCTGCCGATGGTGCGGGAGCTGCGCGTGGACCAGGTCGGACGAGGAACTCTGCTCGCCGGGCGCTACCGCGTGCTCGAGCCCCAGCCGTCCACCGTCCCCGTCCTGCAGACGTGGGCGGCGGTCGACGAGATCCTCGACAGACCCGTGCGGGCGCAGGTGCTGGCCCCCGAGTCGTCGACCGCCGGGCTCGACGCGGCCCGGCGCGCGGCGCTGGTCACCGACCCCCGGCTGCTCCGGGTGCTCGACGTCGGCACGCACGACGGGCTCGGCTACGTGGTCACCGAGCAGGTGTCCGGGCCGTCGCTCGCCCAGCTGGTCGTCCGTGAGCCCTTGACCGCCGACCAGGCCCGCGCGGTGATCGGCGAGGCGTCGGCGGCGCTCGAGGTCGCGCGGCGCCGCGGCGTGCACCACCAGGCGCTGCGCCCGTCGGCGATCTGCGTCGCGGACGACGGTCGGGTGCTCGTGTCCGGTCTCGCCCTGGACGCCGCCCTGCTCGGCCGGGTCGAGGGCGACGCGCGCAGCACCAGCCGCGCCGACGCCGTCGACCTGGTGCGGCTGCTGTACACGGCCCTGACAGGACGCTGGCCGGGTCCCGCCGCCGCCGCCGACGGCCTGCCCGTCGCGCCCGTGGTCGACGGCGTGCCCGTCCCGCCGGCCGACCTGGTCACCGCGGTCCCGGCGGACCTCGACACGCTCTGCTCGGTGACGCTGGGTCCGTACGACGACGGTCCGCACAGCCCGGCCGAGGTGGTGCGCGAGCTCGAGCCCTGGGGTGAGATCCGTATCAGCCGGCCGTCCGTACACCTCGGCGCCACCGCACGGGGGGCTGCAGCTGGTGCGCTCGCCGGTGCAGGCGCTGCCGGTGCGGCGGGGCCGGCAGGCGCGGGAGCCGCTGCCGGCACGCCGCCCCAGGTCCAGCGGCAGTCGGTCCGCAGCGCCTTCAGCCAGAGCACCGCGGGAACCAACCGCCCCGGCACGCCGCCGCCGGCGGCACCAGGACGCACCAGCGCGTTCCCCGCGGTCGGGCAGCAGCCCCCGTCGTTCGCCGCGTCGCCGCCACCGCCCGCGCGTCCCCCGTTCCCGGAGCCGGGCGCCGCGGCGAGCGGCGTGGCCGCAACCGCCGAGACCCGGCCGGTGACGCCCAGGACGACCACCCCGCCGCCCGCGTTCCCGCCCACGGCGGCCGCGCCGAACCAACCCCCCGCGCGCACCTCGTCCGAGGCGCTGCGCGAAACGGCACAGCAGCGGCCGCTCCC
This sequence comes from Cellulomonas sp. 14-74-6, assembly GCA_002279095.1. GTDB lineage: Bacteria > Actinomycetota > Actinomycetes > Actinomycetales > Cellulomonadaceae > Cellulomonas. Next base: position 2,744 of record NCKG01000124.1, on the reverse strand, counting down.
GGCGGCGACGACCGGTCCCTCCAGCGGCCGCGGGCCCGGGCCGCTCCCTCCCCCCGTGCCCTCCGGGGTCGCCACGGCCGCGGTGCCTCCTGCGGTGCTGCGCGAGCCTGAGAGCGCTGACGACGACCCGTTCGACTTCGGACGGGTCCGCGAGGAGCCGGTCGGGCGGCGTCGGTTCGACCCGACGGTGATCGTGCTCGCCGTCGTCGTCCTGCTGGTGGTCATCGGTGTCGCGTTCGCGGCGAAGTCCCTGCTCAGCCGCCCGTCGGCGCAAGGCGGCGCCGGCACGGCCTCCGGCCCGCGCTCCGCGAGCCCGAGCGCCGGCGCCTCCAGGTCGGGCACCCCGTCCGCCTCGTCCAGCGCGTCGGCCGCGCCCGCAGGCGGGGCGCCCGTGATCGCCGGCGGAGCATCCGTCGACGCGAACGGCACGGAGGGTGACCACCCGGAGGCGGTCGCCAAGGCGTTCGACGGCGACCCCTCGACCTTCTGGGTGTCGCGCACCTACAAGTCGGCGAACTTCGGCGGCCTCAAGCAGGGCATCGGCTACGTCATCACGCTGAAGCAGTCGACCACCGTGTCGTCCGTGACGCTGCACACCAACGGCACCGGCGGCACGGTGGAGATCCGCGCGACCGATGCCGCGAACCCCGGCGGCGGCACGGTGCTCGCGTCGGGCCCGCTCTCGGCCGACGCCGCCTTCACGCTGAAGCCCGCCACCGCGACCAGCACCCTGAGCCTGTGGTTCACGGAGCTGCCGAGCATGCCCGACGGCTCGTTCCGCGTCGAGCTCACCGAGGTCCAGCTCGGCTGAACGGGCGCTCGGACGGGAACAGATGCGCCCTACCATCGGTTGACGCGTGCGCACGGGCGGGCGGGACCACCTCCCGACGGCCGGCGACACAGAACTCCGACAGTCGAGGGATGCACCCGTGAGTGACACCACCGATATCCGTGACGTCGTCGTCGTCGGATCCGGGCCCGCCGGCTACACCGCCGCGATCTACGCCGCGCGAGCCGGCTTGGCGCCCGTCGTCATCGCAGGTTCGGTGACCGCGGGCGGCGCGCTGATGAACACCACCGAGGTGGAGAACTTCCCCGGCTTCCCCGAGGGCATCCAGGGGCCGGAGCTGATGGAGGCCATGCAGAAGCAGGCCGAGAAGTTCGGTGCCGAGATCGTCTGGGACGACGCCACCTCGCTGGACCTCGCGGGTCCGGTCAAGACCATCCTCACCGGCAGCGGCGACACCTACCGCGCCCGCGCCGTCATCCTGTCGACCGGGTCCGCCTACCGCGAGCTCGGCCTGCCGGACGAGAAGCGGCTGTCCGGCCGCGGCGTCAGCTGGTGCGCCACCTGCGACGGGTTCTTCTTCCGTGACCAGGACATCGTCGTGGTCGGCGGTGGCGACTCCGCCGTCGAGGAGGCCACGTTCCTTACCCGGTTCGGCCGCACCGTGACGATGGTGCACCGCCGTGACCAGCTGCGGGCCTCGAAGATCATGGCCGACCGCGCGCACAACGACCCGAAGATCCGCTTCGCGTGGAACTCCCAGGTGGTCGGCATCGAGGGCACCGACAAGGTGACCGGCGTGGTGCTGCGCGACACCCTGACCGGCGAGACCCGGCAGCTGCCGGCCGGCGGACTCTTCGTCGCCATCGGCCACGTGCCGCGCACGGAGCTGCTGGTCGGCCAGGTGGACCTGGACGAGAACGGCTACGTCAAGGTCGTGGGCCGCACCACCGCCACCAATCTGACCGGCGTGTTCGCCTGTGGCGACGTCGTCGACCACACCTACCGACAGGCGATCACCGCGGCCGGCTCGGGCTGCTCCGCCGCCCTCGACGCCCAGCACTACCTGGCCGGTCTGGTCGAGGAGCCGCGGGTCGTCGACCCGGTGCCCGCCGGCGAGGCGCTGGTCACGGTGCCGGATGCCGAGGCGACCGCGTGAGCGGCGCCCAGCCCGTCACCGACGCGACGTTCGACGAGGAGGTGCTGGCCTCGCCCCTGCCGGTCGTGGTCGACTTCACGGCCGAGTGGTGCGGGCCGTGCCGTCTGGTCGGACCGGTTCTCGACGAGCTCGCCGAGACCTACGCGGGCACGGTGCGGTTCGTCACCGTCGATGCGGACACCAACCCGGCCCTGGTCGCCCGGTACGGGATCGTCTCGCTGCCCACGCTGCAGTTCGTCTCCGGCGGTGAGCTGGTCGACGTGCTGTACGGTGCCCGGCCCAAGGCCGTCCTGAACGAGCAGGTACGCAAGCTGCTGGCTGCGGTCTGACCCGTCGCGGCACAGTCGCGGCTCGCCGGCGGCCCGCTCGGGCCCACCGGTCACCCTGGGCCGAGCCGCCCACCGACCCCTGCCGCCGTCCCGCACAGGTGACGTGCGACACTGACGCGCATGACTCCTTCGCCTGTGCCCGACCGCGAGACGCCGGGCCGTCCCCCGTCGTCCGCCGGCACCGGCACCCGCCTGGACCAGTGGCTCGGCTCCTACGCCGACCGCACGCACGGCATGCGGGCCTCGGAGATCCGGGCCCTGTTCGCGGTCGCCAACCGGCCTGAGGTCGTCTCACTCGCCGGTGGCATGCCGTTCCTCGACGGCCTCCCGCTGGACGTGCTCTCCGAGATGACGGCCCGGGTGGTCGCGACGCGCGGGCTGACGGCCCTGCAGTACGGCTCCGGCCAGGGCGACGAGACGCTGCGGGAGCAGATCCTCGAGGTGATGCGCCTCGAGGGCATCGACGCGC
>NCKG01000123.1:0-6306 GCA_002279095.1 Cellulomonas sp. 14-74-6 | reverse complement strand
GCGGTGGACCAGCGGGTGCAGGTGGGCGGGGAAGGTCGAGTCGTCGTCGTCTGCGCCGAGCAGCGCCGGCACCCCGGCCACGACGCGCTCCGCGCCGGGACCCCATGCGGCGGCGTGCACGGCACCGGAGCGCGGTTCCAGCCGCATCGTCGCCGGGCCGTCCGCCGTCCGCGTCGCCCACCAGACCGCGCCGTCGCGCGTCCACCGCCACACCGGATCGCCGCCGCCGTGCCGCAGCGGGCCCAGGGTGTGCACCAGGTCCAACGGCCGTGCCGGCCGGTACACGTCCACGGCCACCGGCGCCGCGGCACCCGCGACGTCGGTGGGCGAGGTCTGCGGCACGGGACCAGCATGACGGACGTGGACGTGCGCATCGGCATCTCGGGCTGGCGGTACCGGCCGTGGCGCGGCGTGTTCTACCCGCCCGGGCTGCCGCAGCGCCGCGAGCTGGAGTACGCCTCGCGACGCCTGCGGACGGTCGAGCTGAACGGCTCCTTCTACTCCTTGCAGAGTCCCGAGAGCTACCTCGCCTGGGCGGCCGCCGTGCCGCCCGACTTCCTGTTCGCCGTCAAGGGCGGACGGTTCATCACCCACATGAAGCGGTTGCGGGACGTCGCCGCGCCGCTCGCCAACTTCTTCGCCAGCGGACCGCTCGCGCTCGGCCCGCTGCTCGGGCCCGTGCTGTGGCAGCTGCCGGAGCGGCTCGCCTTCGAGCCGGAGGTCGTCGAGGCCTTCTTCGCGCAGCTGCCGCGCAGCACCGCGGACGCGGCGGCGCTGGCCGAGCAGCACGACGAGCGGCTCGACGGCCGGGCGTGGACCACGACGGATGCGCACCGGCCGCTGCGGCACGCCCTCGAGGTGCGTCACCCGGGGTTCGTCGACCCCCGGTTCACAGCGCTGGCCAGGGCGTACGGCGTCGCGGTCGTGGTCGCGGACACCGCCGGGAAGTGGCCCCTGCTCCTCGAGCCGACCGCGCCGCTGGTGTACGTCCGGCTGCACGGCGACACCGAGCTGTACGTCAGCGGCTACGACCCACCGGCGCTGACCCTGTGGGCGGACCGCATCCGGCGGTGGGCCGACGAGGGGCACGACGTGGTCGTGTACTTCGACAACGACGTGAAGGTCCGGGCGCCGTTCGACGCGATGGCGCTCGCGGACCTGCTGGGCGTCGGCCCGCCGGCCACGGAGTGACCCCGCGGCTCGCGCGACCGGTCAGCGCCCGCGAAGCCGGTCGATCTCGCGCCGCTCCCGCTTGGTGGGCCGGCCGGCACCACGGTCCCGCACGCCCAGCGCCGCGACGTGCTCCTTCGGCACCGGGGCGGGGGAGCGGTCGAGGTAGCACGTCACCGCGACCGCCGCGGACACACGCTTGACCATGGTCCGCTCGACGATCACCACGCGGTCCCGCTCGGCACCCCGCACGTGCACCTCGTCGCCCGGCACGACGATCGTCGCCGGCTTGGCGCGGTCACCGTTGACGCGCACGTGCCCGCCGCGACAGGCGGCACCGGCCGCCGACCTCGTCGGGAACAGCCGCACGGCCCACGTCCACGCGTCGACCCGCGCGCGCACCTGCTCAGCCGGCATCGCCCCAGCGTGCCACGGGCCGGGCGGGAGTCCGTCCCCGCCCGGCCCGTGCCGGTCACCCTGCGCGCGAGGCGTCAGTGCCGCAGCTCCAGGTACTTCTCGATCAGGCCCTTGGTCGACGGGCCCTGCGCCTCGAGCGCCGCCCGGTCGCCCTCGACGGCCGGGGCGATCTCCATCGCCAGCTTCTTGCCCAGCTCGACGCCCCACTGGTCGAACGAGTCGATGCCCCACACGACGCCCTCGACGAAGGTGATGTGCTCGTAGAGCGCGATCAGCTGGCCGAGCACCGAGGGGGTCAGCGCCGGCGCCAGGATCGACGTCGTCGGCCGGTTCCCCGAGAACACCCGGGCCGGCACGATCGCCTCGTCCGTCCCCTCGGCACGGACCTCGTCGGCCGTCTTGCCGAAGGCCAGCGCCTTGGTCTGTGCGAAGTAGTTCGCCAGGAACAGGGCGTGCACGTCGGTGTCGCCGTCCTTCAGCGGGTGCGCGGGGTTCGCCACCGCGATGAAGTCCGCCGGGATGATGCGGGTGCCCTGGTGGATCAGCTGGTAGAACGCATGCTGACCGTTGGTGCCGGGCTCGCCCCAGAACACCTCGCCGGTCTGCGTGGTGACGGGGGAGCCGTCCCAGCGCACCGACTTGCCGTTGGACTCCATCGTCAGCTGCTGCAGGTACGCGGGGAACCGGGACAGGTACTGCGCGTAGGGCAGCACCGCGTGGGTGTGCGCGCCGAGGAAGTTGACGTACCAGACGTTGAGCAGGCCCATCAGCACCGGCACGTTCTGCGCGAACGGCGTCCGCGCCACGTGCTCGTCCACCACGTGGAAGCCGTGCAGCAGGTCGGTGAAGCCGTCCTCGCCGATCGCGATCGCCAGCGAGAGGCCGATCGCGGAGTCCATCGAGTAGCGGCCGCCCACCCAGTCCCAGAACCCGAACGCGTTGGCCGGGTCGATGCCGAACGCCGCGACCTTGTCCAGCGCGGTCGACACGGCGACGAAGTGCCTGGCCACGGCACCGGTGCGGGCCTCGTCGGTGTCCTCGATCCGACCCTCGGCCACGAGCCGCTCCCAGAGCCAGGCGCGCGCCAGGCGGGCGTTGGTCAGGGTCTCCAGCGTGCCGAACGTCTTGGACGCGACGATGAACAGCGTCGTCGCCGGGTCCAGGTCCTTGACCTTCTCGGCCAGGTCCGTCGGGTCGATGTTGGAGACGAACCGCACGGTCAGCCCGTCGAGGACGTACGGCTTCAGCGCCTCGTACGCCATCGCCGGTCCCAGGTCGGAGCCGCCGATGCCGATGTTGACGACCGTGCGCACCCGCTCCCCGGTCACGCCGGTCCAGGCGCCGGTGCGCACCTTGTCGGCGAACGCGTAGACCCTGGTCAGCACGTCCTGCACGTCCGCGTCGACGTCCTGCCCGTCGACGACGAGCCGCGGCGACGACCCCGCCGGGCGCCGCAGCGCCGTGTGCAGCACCGCCCGGTTCTCGGTCACGTTGATGTGCTCGCCGCGCAGCATCGCGCCGAACCGGTCCGCGACGCCCACCTCGTCCGCCAGCCGGGTCAGCAGCGCCAGCGTCTCGTCCGTGACCAGGTTCTTGGACAGGTCAACGGTGAGGTCGCCCAGCTCGAACGTCAGCCGACGGGCGCGCTGGGGGTCCTGCGCGAACCACGCCCGCAGGTCCGGGCGCAGCGTGCTCTCGTGGTCCGACAGCGCCTGCCAGGCGTCGGTGGTGGTGGGGTCGATGGGCGACGAGGACACGGCTGCTCCCGGCAAGGACGTGGTGTGGACCGTCCCACCGTATTGCCTACGGCTGACCCGGGTACCGGGACCCTCGTGCCTGCCGTGCGTCGAGTGCCGGGTCTCACCAGGGGTGGCGCGCTTAGGGTGACCGGCGTGGCCGACGACCGCACCCCGCCTTCGCCGTCGCTGGTGTGCTGCGGGCTCACCACGCTGGACGTGGTCCAGGTGGTCGATGCGGTGCCCGGTCCGGACCAGAAGGTGGTGGCGCGGGACCTGCACGTCGCCTTCGGCGGTCCGGCGGCGAACGCCGCGGCGACGGCCGTCGCGCTCGGCGTGCCGACCACCCTGGTCACGGCGCTGGGGGAGGGGCCGGTCGCGGACCTGGTCCGGGCCGGGCTGCGCGCGGCCGGCGTCGAGGTGGTGGACCTGCTCGCGGGCCGGCCGGCCGACCCACCGGTGTCGACCGTGCTGGTGACGGCCTCGACCGGCCAGCGTGCGGTGGCGTCCACCAACGCGACCGGCCGTCCGGACGACCTCGGACCGGCGGCCCGGGCGGTGCTCGACGTGCTGTCCGGCGCCACCGCGCTGCTGGTCGACGGGCACCACCTGGCCGCCGCCGTCGTCCTGGCCGTGCAGGCCCGCCGCGAGGGTGTCCCGGTGCTCCTCGACGGCGGCAGCTGGAAGCCCGGCCTGGAGTCCCTGCTCGCCCACGTGGACGTCGCCGTGCTGTCGGGCGACTTCCGGGTGCCCGCCGTCGCCGACGACGCGCCAGACCGGCAGCTCGAGGCCGTCGCCACCCTCGGCCCGTCCGTGGTCGCCCGGTCCGCCGGCGGGGGAGCGGTCATGGTGCGTCTGGGCGCCCGGTACGACGAGGTGGTCCCGCCGCCGCTGGCACCCGGCGAGCTCGTCGACACGCTCGGCGCCGGCGACGTGCTGCACGGGGCGATCGGTGCCGCGGTGGCCCGTGGCCGTGACCCGCTCACAGCGCTGCGTGAGGCGGTGCCGGTGGCCACGGAGTCGTGCCGGCACGCCGGTGCCCTCGGCTGGGTGCCCGCCTCGGTCCGCGGCTGAACGAGGGCGCCGTCGCCCGCGGCGCTTCCGCGTGTGAGGCCCTGACCTGCACAGACATCCCATGAGTCATGCGGGTGAACGTCTCGTCACGATGTGATCACGGTCACGGGAATGGGTTGACGCCGATTAGTAAGGAAGGTCTACTAACAAACGTGACGACGCAGACGGGCGCCCGCCGGATCAGCCGGGCGCTCCGGCCCACGGGCAAGGTGCTGCCCGAGCACGCCCGTGCGCACAACCGCTCGCTGGTCCTCGGTCACCTGTTCCACTCCGGGCCCTCGTCGCGGGCGGACATCGCGCGCAGCACCGGCCTGACCCGGGTGACGGTGTCCGACCTGGTGGGGGACCTGATGGACGAGGGGCTCGTCGCCGAGCTCGGCGTCCGGGCGGCCGGGAAGGTGGGCAAGCCGGCCACCCTCGTCGGGATGCGGACCGAGGACTTCGTCGTCGTCGCGGTCGACCTCACCGACGACGCCCGGATGCTCGGCGCCGTCATGACGCTCACCGGCGACGTGGTCGCGCGCCGGGAGGTGCCGCTCGACGGCCGCCGCGGCGACGAGGCCGCGGACCTGCTGACCGACCTGTGCCGCGACCTCCTCGCCGCCGCGCCGGCACCGGTGCTCGGCATCGGCATCGCCTCGCCCGGTGTGGTCGACGCCGACGGCGTGGTCGTCGAGGCGCCCAACCGCGGCTGGTACGGCGTGCCGCTCGCGGCGCGGCTCACCGAGGCGCTGGGCGTGCCGGTGCACGTCGCCAACGACGCGAACACCCGCGCGCTGGGGGAGTTCACCTACGGCGGTGCCGAGGGCGCCGCGATGGTGCTCACCGTCGGTCAGGGCGTCGGCGCGGGCCTGCTGGTGGACGGTGCGCTGGTGCGCGGCCGGCGCTGGGCCGCCGGTGAGATCGGCCACGTCACCGTGGTCGACGACGCCTCGACGGAGGAGGCCCTGCCGTGCGCGTGCGGACGCCGCGGCTGCCTGGAGACCGTGCTGAGCGCACCGGCCCTGCGCCGCCGCGTCGCCGGCCTCGACCGTGAAGCTGCCGACGCCGCGCTGGCGTCGGTCGGACGGCTGCTGGGAGTGACCCTGGCACCCGTCGCGAGTGCGCTGAACCTCGCGGAGGTCCTGCTCTCCGGCCCGCCGGAGCTGCTGGACGGTCCCCTCCGGGAGGCGGCGCTCGCCACCGTGCGCGAGCGGACCATGCCCGTCATCGGGCAGGAGCTCGACATCCGGATGGCAACGCTGGACGAGGACGCCTCGCTGACGGGCGCGGCGGTCCTGGTCCTGTCGGGTCAGCTCGGGGTCACGTGACGACCCCGAGCCGACCGTCCAGCAGGTCGCAGCACCACCCGGCGTCGTCGTCGACGAACGCCTCGCTCACAGGAGGAGCTCCAACGTGAAGATCCTACGTTTCGCGGCCGTCGGCCTCGCGGCGACGCTCGCGCTCGCGGCCTGCAGCTCCGGCGGCGGCTCGAGCAGCACGACGACGGCGGCCGGTGGCGGCACGCCCGCGCCGGCGACGATCAAGCTGTGGCTGGCCGGCGCGGACACGCCCGACGAGCTGCGCACCTACCTCAAGACGGAGTTCGCCAAGCAGAACCCCGGCTCGACGCTGGTGATCGAGCAGCAGGACTGGGGCGACCTGGTCACCAAGCTGACCACCGCGCTGCCGGACGCCGCGAACACCCCTGACGTCGCCGAGCTGGGGAACACACAGTCCTCGACGTTCACCAACGTCGGCGCCTTCATGGACATCTCGAGCATGTACAACGACCTCGGCGGCTCGAAGCTGCTGCCCGGGTTCGTCGAGGCCGGCAAGGTCGACGGCAAGAACTACACGCTGCCGTACTACTTCGGCTCCCGGTACGTGTTCTACCGGGCCGACCTGTGGCAGGCGGCCGGTGTGACCG
>NCKG01000122.1:0-6343 GCA_002279095.1 Cellulomonas sp. 14-74-6 | reverse complement strand
CAGCACGTGTTCGACCGGTTCTGGCGCGCGGACCCTGCGAGGGCGCGGACGACCGGTGGCACCGGGCTGGGGCTGGCCATCTCGCTGGAGGACGCACGGCTGCACGGTGGCTGGCTCGAGGCCTGGGGACGACCCGGGCGCGGAGCGTCGTTCCGCCTCACCCTGCCGCGGCGGGCGGGCATCCGGCTCCAGTCGTCGCCCCTCGAGCTGGTGCCCGACGAGGCGCAGGAGCAGGCGGCGCCGGTGGCGGCGACGAGGCCGCGCTCGGACCCGGCGGCCCTGCCGGACTGGTCCGACGCCGAGCAGCCGGTCCAGGAGGTCCGATGAGCACGCCGCAGTGGCTGCGCGCCGCACTGGGGGCGACGGCGGTGCTGGTGGTCGCCGCGTGCAGCGCCATCCCGACGCAGGGTGCGGTGCAGAAGGGTGATGCGCGTGTCTCGGAGGGGGACCCCGTCGTCGTGGTGGCCGAGGGTCCGGCTCCCGACGCGGACCCCGTCTCCATCGTCGAGGGCTTCCTGCTCGCCGGCTCCGCCGGGCTGTCCGGGGACTTCGTCGACTTCGTCGCCGCGCGGGAGTTCCTGACCCCGGACGCCCGCTCCAGCTGGGACCCGCTCGGCAGCGTCGTCGTCGCCTCCGCCACGCAGGTGCAGCGCACGTCGGACACCCAGGTGACCGTCGAGGTGCAGGTTGCCGGAAAGGTGGACGCCGACGGGCGCTACACGGAGGCGTCCGCCGACGGTCGTGAGTCGGTGACGTTCGACATGGTGCAGGACAGCCGGCAGCAGTGGCGGATCGGCGGGACGCCGAAGGGGCTGATCCTGTCCCGGGGCGCCTTCACCTCCCGGTTCCGTGCCGCCCAGCTGTACTTCCTGTCGCCCGACTCGCAGGTGCTCGTCCCGGAGACCCGGTGGTACCCGTCGCGGAACCTCCCGACCTCGGTGGTCAAGGGCCTGCTCTCGGGCCCGTCGCCATGGCTGCGCGACGCCGTCCGCACGGCTGTGCCCGGCGGTGTCCAGCTCAAGCCCGAGGCCGTCACGGTCGACGCGGACGGGGTGGCCGAGGTCGACCTCGATCCGGCCCGCACCGTGCAGACCGCCGACCGCGGGCTGCTGCTGGCGCAGCTGCAGCAGTCGCTCCAGCTTCCGCAGGTACGGTCGGTCGTCGTCCGGGCAGGGGCTACGGGCGTCCCGCTCGACGGCGCCACCTCGCTGCCGACGCCGGCGGTCGGCGACCCGGTGATGATCCAGGGCGATGCCCTGGTCAGCCTGGTGAACGGGGCGCTCCAACCGGTGGCCGGCGTGGGCTCGCTCGCGGGTCTCGACGCTCGCAGCCCGGCCCGCAGCGCCGACGGGTCGGTGCAGGTGCTGCTCTCGGGAACGGACCGGCTGATGCTGGCGCCGACCGCGACCGCGCCCGGCCGGGTGCTGATCTCGGGCGCGGGCCTCGCCGCACCGTCCGTGGACCGCAGGGGCTGGGTCTGGACCGCGACGGGCGGCAGCGTGCTCGCCGTGACGCCGGCCGGCACGCAGGTGACGCTGACCGCGCCCTGGTTGGCGGGGCGGTCCGTCAAGGCGCTCGCGGTCGCGCGCGACGGCACCCGGGTCGCCGTGGTGTCGGACGGTGCCGACGGGCTCGCGATCGACGTCGCGGGCGTCGTCCGCGACGCGTCCGGGGCGCCGCAGCAGCTGAGCACGCCCGTCCGGGCGGGAGCCTCGGTCGCCGATGCCCACCAGGTGGTCTGGGCGGATCCGGTGACGCTCGGGGTGCTCGGCGGCACCGGCGGTCCGTCCACGCTCCGCCTCGTGCCGGTCGGCGGCCAGTCGGAGCCCTTGCCGGACGTGGCGGATGCCGCCTCGATCGCCTCGGGGGTGGGGGAGCGCAGCATGCTCGTCGCCACGCACGCGGGCGAGCTGCTCCGGTACGACGGGCGCACCTGGGTCCCGGTGCAGGGGGCCACCGGGGTGCACGACCCGGCGTACCCGGGCTGACTCAGGGCGGTCCGTGAGCCGCCCCCAAGTCCACCGGCCGCCGAGCCGTCCTCGGTCGACCGCGGTCGACCGGCCGGCTCCGCGGCGCCCGGCACGACCCTGTCGGTGTGCCGATCGATGCGCCGACCTGGTTGCGCCGCGCCGCCGTCGAGCTGCTCGGCCTGGTCCTGCCCGTCGCGTGCGCCGGTTGCGGCCTCGACGACCAGTCCTGGTGCCGAGACTGCGCCGCGCTGCTGCGACGGGCGGCGTGGCGGTGCGAGGACCGCGCCGGCCGGCTGGACCGGCTGGACGGCCGGACGCCGCCGTGGTGGGCCGTCGCCGACTTCACCGGACCGGTGCGCCGCGCCGTCACCGCCTGGAAGGACCACGGTCGCACCGACCTGACCCAACCGTTCACCGCAGCCGTCCGGAACGCCGCACGGGCCGCCGTGCCGGTGCTGGCCGGCCCAGCCCCGGTGGTGGTCGTGCCACTGCCGTCAACCGCCGCAGCCCGGCGGACCCGTGGATGGGTCCCCGCCGGCGTGCTCGCCGCGGCGGTGGCGGACGAGCTGGCGCGGCGCGGCGTCCGCGCGACGGCGGCCGGTGTCCTGCGCCGGTCGCCCGGCGCGGACCAGTCGGGGCTGTCGGCGCGCGCGCGATCGCGCAACCTCGCAGGTCATGTGCACGTCAGAGGTCGGGCGCGGGTCGCGGGCGCGCGCGTGCTGCTGGTGGACGACGTGCTGACCACAGGTGCGACCGCGGCCGCTGCGGCGGACGTGCTCGGGGCGGCGGGGGCGCGGGTCGTGGCCGGTGTCGTGCTCGCCTCGACACCCCCGCCCGGTCGCTTGGTGGCCGGAGCGCAGGGGCGTTAGCGTGGAGGTTCCAGCCGACGCAACCGGCCGGCTCCCGCCAGGGGGCCGCCCCGCGCAGGCCGAGGAGGTGGTGCCGCACCTGTCCCACCAGGGGCACAGACAGCACGTCACCGGGCGAGCCCTGCAGGCTCTGCCCCTCACCTCCCAGGAGGCCCGCATGGAGATCGTGGTAGCCGGTCGGCACACCGAGGTGTCCCCCAGGTTCCGGGCGCATCTCGACAGCAAGCTGACCAAGGTCGAACAGCTGGCGCCTCGCGCGCAGCGCATCGACGTCCTCGTGTCGCACGAGCCGAACCCACGTCAGTCCGACAGCAGTGAGCGCGTCGAGCTCACCGTCGTGGACAAGGGACCGGTCATCCGCGCCGAGGCGTGCGCCGACGACGCGTACGCAGCGCTCGACCTGGCGATGGCCAAGCTGCTGGAGCGCCTGCGCCGGACCCGCGACCGCCGCAAGGACCACCGTGGGGCCCTCCCGGCCACGGCGACGGAGGCACCTGCACCCGTCGCCCCGGAGGCAGAGCCGCCTCGGGCGCCTCGTACGGTCGCCGAGGGTGCTGTGGAGATCCCGCTGGGTGACTCACCGGTGGTCATCCGCGAGAAGGTCCACCACGCCGCGCCGATGACGGTCGACGACGCGCTGTACGAGATGGAGCTCGTCGGCCACGACTTCTACCTGTTCGTCGACGCGGAGACGGCACAGCCGGCCGTCGCGTACCGACGGCACGGCTGGAGCTACGGCGTGATCAAGCTGGACACGCCGGTCGCCGCGCCGGTCGTGGTGGCGGACGCCCTCGCCGGCTGAGCACCCCGCCGGGGGGCCGTCCCGGCGACGCGCCACCCGCACGACCCTCGGCCCGGACGCCCGCCGTGGCGCCCGGGCCGAGCGTCGTCCGGATGTGGGTGCCCGGCGGCACGATGTGGGGGTGTCCGACACCACCACCGTCGCGGGCGCCGGGAGGTCCGCCGCGAGTGCCCGGGAGTCCGTCGCGGTCGAACGACTGACCCTGGGCCAGGCGCGTCGCCTCACGCTCGCGGCCCAGGGGTTGCACCGGCAGCGTCCCGAGCGAGAGGCCGCCGTCACGGCCCGGCACCTCCAGCACGTCGTCGACCGCCTCGGCGTGCTCCAGATCGACTCCGTGAACGTGTTCGCCCGGGCGCACCTGATGCCCCTGTACTCCCGGCTGGGGCCCTACGACCCGGCCGTGCTCGACAGGGCGGCCGGCAGGGCGCCACGACGGCTCGTGGAGAGCTGGGCCCACCAGGCCTCGTTCATCCGCACCGAGGACTACCGGCTGTTCGACTGGCGTCGCCGCGACTACGAGTCGCAGGCGTGGGGTGCCGTCCGCGAGGTTCCGCGCACCCACGGCCCGGTGGTGGACGACGTCCTCGCGATGCTGGCGGACGAGGGGCCGCTGACGGGCGCCCAGGTGCACGAGCGGCTGCAGCACGAGCACCCCGGTCGGGGCGTGAACTGGGGCTGGAACTGGACCGTCGCCAAGCGTGTCCTCGAGTACCTGTTCTTCACGGGCCAGGTGACGTCCGCAGGGCGCAACGGATCGTTCGAGCGCCGGTACGACCTGGTGGAGCGGGTGCTGCCAGCCCCTGTGCTCGCCGCTCCGGAACCACCCCGGGCGGATGCGGTCCGGGCGCTCGTCGCCGCCTCCGTGCGGGCGCTCGGCATCGGCACGCTGCGCGACGTCGCGGACTACTACCGACTGAGCGCGTCCGAGACGGCGGTGGCGCTGACGCAGCTCGTGGAGGACGGTGAGGCCGTCGCCGTGGACGTGACCGGGTGGGGTGACGGCCGCGCGTGGCGGCACCGCGACGCCCCACCGGTCCCGCGGCACGCGCGTGGACGAGCGCTGCTCAGCCCGTTCGACCCCCTGGTGTGGGAGCGCCGTCGCGTCGAGTCGCTGTTCGGGCTCCGCTACCGCATCGAGATCTACGTCCCCGAGCCGCAGCGCGTCTGGGGGTACTACGTCCTGCCCTTCCTCCTCGGCGAGCACCTGGCGGCCCTGGTCGACCTGAAGGCCGATCGCCAGTCGGGTGTGCTGCGGGTGCATGCGGCCCACACGGCGCCTCCGTCCGGGGTGACCGCGGGGGGCGTCCCACCGGCCGACGTCGTCGCGCGGGAGCTCGCGTCGGAGCTCCGCCTCGCGGCGCGCTGGACCGGGCTGGGGGACGTGCTCGTCGGTGACCGGTCCGGTGAGCCCCGCGGCGACCTGGCCGTGGAGCTGGGCCGGGCGCTCGCGGACTGATCCGGCTGAGGCCGACGGCTCCTTCGCGCGACGGCGAGGAGGCCGGTGGCCCACCGCCGGTGCCTGCGCCTCGCCTACGATGGACCGGCCCGGCCGTGCGGCCGGTGCAGCCCCCACCCCGTACGGGGTGCGATCACGTCGGGAGTCATGCGTGCCAGCGATGCTCGAGAAGGTCCTGCGCCTCGGTGAGGGCCGGATCCTCAAGAAGCTGTCCGGTATCGCCAGTCAGATCAACGCGCTGGAGGACAGCTTCACGGCCTTGTCCGACGCGGAGCTGCGCGAGGAGACGGACCGGTTCAAGGCGCGGCTGGCCGACGGCGAGACGCTCGACGACCTGCTCGCGGAGGCGTTCGCGGCGGTGCGCGAGGCGTCGCGGCGCACGCTGGGTCAGCGGCACTTCGACGTCCAGCTGATGGGTGGTGCCGCGCTGCACCTCGGCAACATCGCCGAGATGAAGACCGGTGAGGGCAAGACGCTCGTCGCCACGGCGCCGGCCTACCTCAACGCCCTGACGGGCAAGGGCGTGCACGTCGTCACGGTCAACGACTACCTGGCCGGCTACCAGTCGGACCTGATGGGCCGCGTCTACCGGTTCCTCGGGCTGACCACCGGCACGATCCTGTCCAACCAGACGCCCGCGCAGCGCCGCGAGCAGTACGCCGCGGACATCACCTACGGCACCAACAACGAGTTCGGCTTCGACTACCTGCGCGACAACATGGCGTGGAGCACCGAGGAGCTGGTGCAGCGGGGCCACAACTTCGCGATCGTCGACGAGGTCGACTCCATCCTCATCGACGAGGCCCGCACACCCCTGATCATCTCCGGACCAGCCTCCGGTGACGCCAACCGCTGGTACGCCGAGTTCGCCAAGGTGGTGCGCCGCCTCGAGCCCGAGCGTGACTACGAGGTCGACGAGAAGAAGCGGACCGTCGGCGTCCTCGAGCCCGGCATCGGTCGGGTGGAGGACTACCTCGGCATCGACAACCTGTACGAGTCCCTCAACACCCCGTTGATCGGCTTCCTCAACAACGCGATCCGCGCCAAGGAGCTGTTCAAGCGCGACAAGGACTACGTCGTCCTCAACGGCGAGGTGCTCATCGTCGACGAGCACACCGGACGCATCCTGCCGGGCCGCCGCTACAACGAGGGCATGCACCAGGCGATCGAGGCCAAGGAGGGGGTGGTGATCAAGGCCGAGAACCAGACCCTCGCCACCATCACCCTGCAGAACTACTTCCGTCTG
>NCKG01000121.1:0-6348 GCA_002279095.1 Cellulomonas sp. 14-74-6 | reverse complement strand
GTCCCAGGCGGCCCGGGCAGCGACCGGGGTGGAGATCCATCCCGGCGCCCGGATCGGGCGCCGGCTGTTCATCGACCACGGCATGGGCGTGGTGGTCGGCGAGACGGCCGAGGTGGGCGACGACGTCGTGCTGTTCCACGGCTCCACGCTGGGCGGCACGACGATGCGGCACGGCAAGCGGCACCCCACGCTGGGTGACGGCGTGGTGGTCGGGGCGGGTGCCAAGGTGCTCGGACCGGTGTGGATCGGCGACGGCGCCCAGATCGGCGCCAACGCCGTGGTGGTGCGCGACGTGCCGGCCGGTGCGATCGCGGTGGGCGTGCCGGCGCAGGTCCGGCTGCCCAAGGTGGCGCACGGCTTCGACCCCGAGGTCGACGACCCGGCGATCTACATCTGACGGGCCACCGCACCGAACGCCGGGCCGGCCGGTGCGGGCCGTAGCCTGACCGGCACGGACGCCGCGACGGCGCGGCGACGTCGAATCGGAGGTTCCCGTGCGGCTCGGCTACCACACCGGCTACTGGTCCGCGGGACCTCCGCAGGGCGCGCAGCAGGCGGTGCTGACCGCCGAGCGGCTGGGCTTCGACTCGGTGTGGACGGCTGAGGCCTACGGGTCGGACGCCTTCACGCCGCTCGCCTGGTGGGGTGCCGCGACCACGCGCGTGCGGCTCGGCACGGCCGTCGCGCAGATCTCCGCCCGCACCCCGACCGCCACGGCGATGGCCGCCCTCACGCTCGACCACCTGTCCGGCGGCCGGTTCGTGCTGGGGCTCGGCGTGTCCGGGCCCCAGGTGGTGGAGGGCTGGTACGGGCAGCCCTACCCCAAGCCGCTGGCCCGGACCCGCGAGTTCGTCGCCGTGGTGCGCCAGGTGCTCGCCCGTGAGGCGCCGGTGACGTTCGACGGCGAGTTCTACCGTCTGCCCCTGCCTGCGGACCAGGGCATGGGCCTCGGCAAGCCGCTGCGCTCGACGGTGCACCCGCTGCGCGCCGACCTGCCCATCCACCTCGCGGCGGAGGGGCCCCGCAACATCGCGCTCACCGCGGAGATCGCCGAGGGCTGGCTGCCGCTGTTCTACGCCCCGCGGCTCGACGGCGAGTTCCGCCAGCTGCTCGACGACGGCTTCGCGCGCCGCACCGCCGGCTCCAGCCCCCGCGAGCGCTTCGAGGTGACGGCGACGGTGCCGGCGGTGCTCGGTGCGGACGTCGAGCAGGCGGCCGACGCCGTGCGGCCGTTCATCGCGCTGTACGCGGGCGGCATGGGCGCACGCGGCGCGAACTACCACCGGGACGCGCTGGCGCGGCTCGGGTACGCGGAGGCGCTCGACGAGATCGCGGCGCACTTCCTCGCCGGAGACCGCGTCCGTGCCGCCGCTGCGGTGCCGACCGAGCTGGTGCGGGACGTCGCGCTGGTGGGCACCGCGGACGACCTGCGCGAGCAGCTCGGGGCCTGGCAGCAGACCGCGGTGACGACGATGCTGCTGCAGACCGATCCACGAGACCTCCCGCGGGTCGCCGAGGCTCTCGGGACGACGGCGGGCGCCGCTGTCGACGACTCCGGGGACGCGTAGCGCGGCTCGAGGCGACCCGGCTGCCCTCAGCGCGGCTCCGCCGCGTCGTCCAACGCGTCGTCCTCGGGCCACCACAGCGCGCGGCGCAGCGCCACCCGCGTGCCGTCCGCCACCAGCGGGGTGCCCTCGGCGCGCAGCCGGTCGAGCGCTTCGGTGGCGTGCCGGGCGGGCGGCGACCCGGCGGCGTCGACGACACGCCACCACGGCACTCCCCCGCCGGCGTGCGCGAGCACCTGACCGACCTGCCGGGGGCCGCCGCGACCCAACCGGTCCCGCAGCACCTCGGCCACGCTGCCGTAGGTGACCGCACGGCCCGCCGGCACGGCGGCGACCAGGTCGAGCACCTGCTCCAGGTAGTCGTCGTCCATGGCTCAGGCCCGCTGCACCAGCACCAGCGCCCGGTCGTCGTCCTCCTGGCGGCGCGCCGCCGCGAGCACCGCATCGGCCCCGCCACGCCCCGTGGACACCAGCTGCTCCAGGACGCCGAGCAGCCGGTCGATGCCCTGGTCCAGGTCGCCGCCGCGGGTCTCCACGAGGCCGTCCGTGTACAGCAGCAGCGCGTCACCGGGCTGCAGGGTGCCGGTGCGGGCCTGGCAGCGGAAGTCCGGCGTCACACCGAGGACCGGCGCACCGACGGTGTCGACCACGCTGACCCGCCCCGACCCGGCGTGCAGCTGCACCGGGGGCAGGTGGCCGGCGGTGGCCACCTGGTAGGCGCCGGTGCGCAGGTCCAGCGCCAGGTGCGCAGCGGTGGCGAACCCGTCGTCCCAGCCCTGCCCCAGCAGGTAGGAGTTCGCCGCCGGCAGGAAGTCGGCCGGTGCCATCGCGCCGAGCAGCCCGGCCAGTGCGCCCGACAGCTGCAGCGACCGCACCCCGACGGCCTGGCCCTTGCCCGAGACGTCGACCAGCACCACCTCGAGGACGTCGTCGGCGGGCGCCCGCGCGACGACGAAGTCCCCCGAGAACGCGTCCTGGTGCGCCGACCGCACCACGGCGTCGACCCGCCAGCCGGCCGGCAGCGGCGGGATGTGGCCGTTCGCCTCGAGCCGGTCCCGCAGGTCCACCAGCATCAGGCCGCTCGGCGCACCCTGCAGACCGAGCCGCTCGCGGTTGCGCCCGAAGATCAGCACCGCACCCACGGCCGCCGCGAGCACCACGATGGTCCCCGGCGTCATCGTGTCCGACCCCATCGCCCACAGCGTCAGCGCCAGCACGCTGACCAGTGCGGCCACCACCACCAGGGCGAGCCAGCGCAGCACGAACACGGCGACCAGCAGCAGGAGCAGGAAGGCCGAGGGCGCCACCCACTCCGGTCGGTCCCACATGCCGAGGGCCAGCAGCACCGCCAGGGCCGACAGCACCACCCCGGGGACGGCCTGCGGCCGCCGCGCCCACCGACCGAGGCTGTGCTCCAGCCCTCCGGAGCCACCGGATGCCGTCCGGCCGCGCGGGGGTCGGCCGGAGAGGCGAGCGGCCGGCCCGCCCGGCACGTCGTCGCCGGCGCGCCGGTCGGGGCTGCTCGTCATGCGCGAAGGCTAACCGGGCGCACCGACGGTGGCCCGACGGTCCGCCGGTCGACCAGCAAAGACGGTGCCCCGGCACCGGGGCACCCGGCAGCATGGGCACCATGACGACGCTGCCCGAGGGCTACCGGACGGTCGAGATCGGCGAGGACCGCCAGGAGGAGTTCCGGGCGGTGGACCGGCTGGCCTTCGCCTGGCCCCCGGACCCCGAGGTCGACGCCCAGGTGCCGTTCACCGTTCCCCTCGACCGCGCGATGGCGGTCGAGGGGCCGGGCGGCCGGCTGGCGGCCGTGCACGGTTCGTACGCCTTCATGCTGCCCGTGCCGGGCGGCGTGGTGCCCTGCGCGGGCCTGACGTGGGTCGGGGTGCGTCCCGACGAGCGCAGGCGGGGACTGCTCACGTCGATGATCGCCACCCACGCCGAGAGGTCCCTGGCCCGGCGCGAGCCCGTGTCGGCGCTGTTCGCCGCCGAGCAGGGCATCTACGGCCGGTTCGGCTACGGCTGCGCGGCGGATGCGGTCCGGCTCACGCTCCCCCGCCGGGCCGCGCTGCGTCCCGTCCCGGGATCGGACGCGCTGACGGTCGAGCTCGCGACGGCGGACGCCGACGTCCACGAGGACCTCGTCGACCGGCTGCACGTCGCGGCAGGCGCCGGGCGGCCCGGCTGGCTGCTGCGCAGCACGGCAGCCCTGCGCCGGCGCATCCTGGTGGACCCGCCGCAGTGGCGTGCCGGGGCCGAGCCGATGCAGCTGGCGACCGTGCGCGGGTCCGGCGGGGAACCGCGTGCCTTCGCGCTCCTGCGCCGGACGTCCCGGTGGACGGAGGCGGGGCCCGAGTTCCCGGTGGACGTGCTCGCCGCCGTCGCTCTGGACGCACCGGCGACGCACCGGCTGTGGTCGTTCCTCCTCGACCTGGACCTCACCACGACGGTCAGCACGCCGAAGCTGGCGCTCGACGACCCTCTGCTCTCGCTGCTCGTCGACCAGCGACCCGGGCGCCCCCGGCTGGAGGACAACCTGTGGGTGCGGCTCCTCGACCTGCCTGCCGCGCTGGCCGGACGCCGCTACGCGGCGCCCCTCGACACCGTCCTGGAGGTGACCGACGCCCTGGTCCCCGCGAACGCGGGTCGGTGGCGGCTGCGGTCGCACAGCGTCGACGAGCAGGGGACGTGGGCGCTCGCCGTCGAGCGCACCGACGACGAGGCGCAGCTGCGGGCCGACGTCCGTGAGCTGGGCGCCGCCTACCTCGGCGGCAGGTCGCTGACCGGCCTGGTCGCCGCCGGGCTGGCCGAGGAGCGCACCCCCGGTGCCGGCGGGCGCGCCGCCGCGGCGTTCGGGTGGCCGGTCGCGCCGTTGTGCAGCTGGACCTTCTGAGCTGCGGTCAGCCGCGGTCGCGCTCGTAGTGCGCGAGCTGGTCGATGCGGCGCTGGTGGCGCGGGTCGTGCGAGAACGGCTCGTCGACGAACAGCGTCACCAGCGCGAGGGCGTCGTCCACGGAGTGCTGACGCGCGCCGATCGCGACCACGTTGGCGTCGTTGTGCTGCCGCGCCAGGCGGGCGGTGTCGTCGTTCCAGGCCAGGGCCGCGCGGACGCCCGTCACCTTGTTGGCGGCGATCTGCTCACCGTTGCCGGAGCCGCCGATCACCACCCCGAGCGACCCCGGGTCGGCGACCACGGCCTCGCCGGCCGCGAAGCAGAACGACGGGTAGTCGTCCTGCGGGTCGTACGTGTGCGCGCCGTGGTCCACGACCTCGTGGCCGGCCGCGCTCAGGTGCTCGACGACCGCGTTCTTCAGCTCGAAGCCGGCGTGGTCGGAGGCGACGTGGATGCGCATGGCGTCATCCTGCCAGCCCGGTGCGCCGCCCGACCGACCGCGTCCGCCGTCCCGTCGGCGCCGGTCCGTAGGCTGGCGCCCATGACCCGTAGCGGCATCGACGTCACCGCCCTCGACCCGGCCACCCGTCCCGCGGACGACCTGTTCGCCCACGTGAACGGACGCTGGATCGCCTCCCACACCATCCCGGCCGACCGAGCGTCCGACGGCGTGCTGCGCGCGCTGCGCGACCGCTCCGAGGAGCAGGTCCGCGACATCATCACCGAGCTCGGCGAGCAGGTCGCCGCCGGCGAGCAGCAGGACGAGGACGCCGCGAAGATCGGCGCCGCCTTCGCCAGCTTCATGGACACCGAGGCGATCGAGGCCGCCGGGCTGGCGCCGCTCCGCGCCGACCTCGCGCTGATCGAGCAGGCGAGCACGCAGGCGGAGCTGACCGGCGCGCTCGGCGCCTTGCAGCGCACCGGCGCCGGCGGCGCGGTGGCGTTCTTCGTCGACAACGACGCCAAGAACCCCGACCGCTACGTCGTGCACCTGACGCAGTCCGGGCTCGGCCTGCCGGACGAGGCGTACTACCGCGACCCCCAGTACGCCACCTTCCTCGAGGCGTACCGCCCGCACGTCGCGCGCATGCTGCTGCTCGGCGGCGTGGCGTCCGACCAGGCGGACGCGGACGCGCGCGCCGGCCGGGTGGTCGCTCTCGAGACGGCGCTCGCGGCGCACCACTGGGACGTGGTCAAGGACCGTGACGCGGAGCTGACCTACAACGCGACGACGCTGGCCGACCTCGCCGACGACGCCCCGCAGTTCGACTGGCACGCGTGGGCCCACGCGCTCGGCGCGCCGGAGGGCTCGATGGCCGACCTGGTGATCCGGGAGCCGGACTTCGCCCGCGGCTTCGCCGGGCTGTGGGACACGGAGCCGCTGGCGGACTGGAAGGACTGGATGGCGTTCCACGCGGTCAGCGCCCGCGCCGCCTTCCTCACGGACGAGCTGAGCCAGGCGAACTTCGACTTCTACGGCCGCACGCTGACCGGCGCCCAGGAGCAGCGCGAGCGCTGGAAGCGCGGCGTCTCCTTCGTCGAAGGTGTGCTGGGCGAGGCCGTCGGCAAGCAGTACGTCGCCCGGCACTTTCCCCCGGAGCACAAGGCGCGGATGGACGCCCTGGTGGGCCACCTGGTCGAGGCGTACCGGGAGTCCATCTCGGGCCTGGAGTGGATGGGGGCGGAGACCCGCGCGAAGGCGCTGGCCAAGCTCGACGCGTTCACGCCGAAGATCGGCTACCCGGTGCGGTGGCGGGACTACTCGGACCTGGTGGTGCGCGCGGACGACCTGGTCGGCAACGTCCGCCGGGCGTCCGCCTTCGAGCAGGACTGGGAGCTGGCCAAGATCGGCAAGCCGATCGACCGCGACGAGTGGTTCATGAC
>NCKG01000120.1:0-6363 GCA_002279095.1 Cellulomonas sp. 14-74-6 | reverse complement strand
CGACAACCTCATCGTCTGGAAGAGCACGCTCTCCGGCCCGCCGGCGACGTTCGAGGGCCTGCTGAAGTTCATCTACTCCCCGGAGCAGTGGTACTTCACCGAGAAGCAGAAGTGACGGATCCGCGGACGGGGCCGGTCGAGCGAGGCCGGCTCCGTCGCGGTGAGAGGATCGACCCGATGCGTGAGACCGACCGGACCTGCGCCCGCCCGCTGGCGGCCCCGGGCGAGCCCTGGGACCCTGAGGCCGTGCACGACCTCGTCGCAGGCGCGCGCGTCGTGCTGCTCGGCGAGGGAGCGCACGGGATCGACGACTTCGCCCGGCTCGGCGACGGACTGTTCCGCACGCTCGCGACAGAGTTCGGCTTCACAGCCTTCGTGCGGGAGTCGGGCTTCGCGGAGGGCCTCGCCGTGGACGCCTGGATCCAGGGCGGCGCGGGTGAGGTCGAGGACGTCGCCCGCGCCGGGACCACCTACGGCTTCGGCGAGTCCGACGCCGTCCGGCGGCAGCTGACGTGGCTGCGCGCGGAGAACGCCCGACGGCGGGGCTCGGGGCGGGCGCCCCTGCACTTCTGGGGGATGGATCTGCCCGGCTCCTCGACCTCGCCCGGTGCGGCCGTGAGGGCGTGCCTCGAGCGGATCCCCGCTCAGGAGGGCGACGACGAGCTGCGGCGCCTCACCGACCTCGGCGGGCGGACGGAGGCCGCGATCGCCTGGGACGGCCTGGACGACGCGGCGCGCGGCCGGATCCGCGACGGCATCACCGGCCTGTGCGCGCGGGTCGAGAGCGAGGGCGACGACATCGCGCGGCGGGCCGCGGCGACGCTGGGCGCCTTCTTCGCGGAGCTCTCCTGGGACGGTGCGCCGGGTGCGTACCCGCGTGAGCAGCTCATGGCCGACACCGTGTCATGGATCGCGGACCGCGAGGAGCGGATCCTCGTGCTCGCGCACAACGCGCATGTGCGCCGAGAGCCGCTGCACGGCAGGCCCGCGCTCGGCACGATCCTGCAGGAGCGACTCGGCGACGCGCTCCGGGTGATCGGCATGACCTACGGGCACGGCCCCGTCGTGTCCTTCGCGGAGCGCTCGCCGCGGCCGTTCGACTGGGAGGCGACGCTCTCGGAGCGCGAACCTGCGCCGGGGTCCCTCGAGCACGCGCTGGATCCGCTCGGCGACGTGCTCGTCGATCTGCGCGGGGCGCCGTCGGCGCCGTGGGACGGGATCGAGGGCACGCACGCGGGAGGCGGGATGGATCCGCTCGCCGACGTCACGACCGCGTTCGACGCGATCGCCCACCGCCACCGCGCGTCGCTCGTGCCCGGTCATCTCGACCGGCTGCGGGCGGAGTTCGGACCGGGTGCGCCCGCGGCCGACGCCGCCTCGCACGTCTCCGCGGCCGCGGTCGCCCCCGCGCAGCAGGACGTCGAATGAGCGCCGCACCGATCACCCGCACCGAGGACGTCGTCGAGATCGTCGCCGGCATCGCGGTGCCGGATCCCTATCGCTGGCTCGAGGCCGACGCCTCGGCACCGGGTGAGGTGGCCGACTGGCAGCGGGCGCAGGCCGCTCACGCCGAGGAGACCATCTGGTCCGGCCACGACCGCGAAGCCGTCCGCGCCGTGGTCGAGCGCGGCCACGCGGGCGCCAGGCCCGAACTGCCCCAGGCCGGCGGAGGGCGCTGGTTCCGCGCCGAAGGGCGACGGCTGCTGGTCGCGGACGAGCCCTATGGCCCCGGTCGCGCCCTCGTGGACCTCACCCGCTTCGACGAGCCGGGGCGCACGTCGGTGCTCAGCTGGTTCGCCCCCTCGCCGGACGGCGCGGTTCTCGCCCTCGGCGTCTGCACCGACGGCAGCGAGCACAACAGGGTCGAGCTCATCGACGCCCGCACGGGCGCGCTGCGCGACGACGCACCTCCCGAGCTGCTGCACAGCTCCTGGGGCGGCGGGATCTCGTGGTTCCCCGACAGCACGGGCTTCGCCTTCCTCGGCCTCGGCAGCACCGCCCACGACTTCCGCCGGGCCGCGATCACGATGCTCGAGTCCATGGGCATCTCGGTGGAGTTCTCCCACCACGAGGCCGGACCGGGCCAGAACGAGATCGACCTGCGCTACGCGGACGCGCTGACCACCGCGGACAACATCATGACCTTCCGTACGGTGGTCAAGGAGGTGGCCCTCGAGCAGGGGGTGTTCGCGTCCTTCATGCCGAAGCCGCTGTTCGCGGCGCCCGGGTCCGGGATGCACACGCACCTGTCCCTGTTCCAGGGCGACAAGAACGCGTTCCACGAGGCCGGCGCCGACCTCGAGCTCTCCAAGATCGGCCGGTCCTTCATAGCCGGCCTGCTGCGGCACGCCGCGGAGATCACCGCGGTGACCAACCAGTTCGTCAACTCCTACAAGCGGCTGTGGGGCGGTGCCGAGGCACCGAGCTACATCTGCTGGGGCCACAACAACCGGTCCGCGCTGGTGCGGGTGCCGCTGTACAAGCCGGGCAAGGGCAACTCGAGCCGGGTGGAGTACCGGGCGGTCGACTCGGCGGCGAACCCCTACCTGGCGTTCGCGGTGCTGCTCGCCGCCGGGCTCAAGGGCATCGACGAGGGCTACGAGCTGCCGGAGGGTGCCGAGGACGACGTCTGGGAGCTGACCGATGCGGAGCGGCGTGCGCTCGGCATCGAACCGCTGCCGACGTCGCTCGAGGCGGCCATCGAGGTGATGGAGCGGTCCGAGCTGGTCGCCGAAGCGCTGGGGGAGCACGTCTTCGACTACTTCCTGCGCAACAAGCGGGAGGAGTGGCGCGAGTACCGCGCGCAGGTCACGCCGTTCGAGCTGCAGCGGTTCCTGCCCCTGGTCTGACCGATGACCGTCGGCACCACGCACGGCCGGGGGGCGTCCCTCGCCGCCCGGCTGTCCCGGGCGGGTGTGGCCGACGTGCCACGAGGCGAGCGGCTGCTGACGGACCGGGCGCTGCTCGCCGTGTGGCCGCAGGCGCCCGATGACCTGCCGGAGCTGCTGGGTGCGGTCGCAGACCCGGACCAGGCGCTCCTGACCCTCGCCAAGGTGGCCGGTGCGGTCGGTCCGCACCCGGACCTGACGGAGGCCCTGGTCGCCGCCGTGACGGGGGCCGGCCCCGCGCGTGAGCGCCTGCTCTCCCTGGCCGGCGCGTCGGCAGCGCTGGGCGACGTCGTGGTCGCGCGGCCGGAGAGCCTGCGCGTCGTGCTCGACGACGCTCCGGGCGTCGACGTCGATGCGAGCTCCGTGCGCGCCGACCTGCTCCGCGCGGTGGAGGCGGACCCGTCCGCCGCGGTCCCCGTCGCCGGCCTGGCCGGTGCGCCGGGGGTCGACGCGATGCGTCGCGCCTACCGCCGGCACCTGCTCGGCATCGCCGCGGCGGACGTCACCAGCCCCGACCCGCAGAGCCGGTTGCCTGCGGTGGCGGCCGCGCTCGCCGACCTCGCCGGTGCGGCCCTCGAGGCCGGTCTCGCGCTGGCACGGGCGGAGTTCCCCGACGGGGCACCGGGCGTGCGGCTGGCCGTGATCGGCATGGGCAAGGGTGGCGGCCGGGAGCTGAACTACATCTCCGACGTCGACGTGGTGTACGTCGTCGAGCCGGCGGAGGGCGCCGCCGAGGACGAGGCGCTCGCGGTCGGCGCGCGGCTGGCCGCGGTGCTCGCACGAGCGTGCTCGACGCCCTCGGGAGAACCCGCGCTGTGGGCGGTCGACGCCGCGCTCCGCCCCGAGGGCAAGGACGGGCCACTGGTCAGGACCTTGGCCAGCCACCGCGCCTACTACGAGCGGTGGGCCCGGACCTGGGAGTTCCAGGCGCTGCTGAAGGCACGGCCGGTCGCGGGGGACGTCGAGCTGGGGCGCGCGTACGTCGAGATGACGCAGCCGATGGTCTGGGCGGCGGTGCGGCGGGAGAACTTCGTCGAGGACGCGCAGGCGATGCGGCGCCGGGTGGAGCGCCACGTGCCCGCCGCGGAGGCGGACCGCCAGATCAAGCTGGGCGTCGGGGGTCTGCGCGACGTCGAGTTCACCGTCCAGCTGCTGCAGTTGGTGCACGGTCGCGCCGACGAGTCGATCCGCAGCGGCAGCACGCTGACCGCGCTCGCCGCCCTGGCCGCGGGCGGGTACGTCGGCCGCGAGCACGCCGCACAGCTCGCCGCCTGCTACCGGTTCCTGCGGGTCCTCGAGCACCGCGTGCAGATGTGGCGGATGCAGCGGACCCACCTGCTCCCGCAGGCCGAGCCGGACCTGCGCCGTCTGGCTCGCTCGGTCGGGATGCGCACCGAGGGGGCCGAGGGTCTCCTCGAGCGGTGGCGGTCCGTGCGTCGCGACGTGCGGCGCCTGCACGAGGAGCTGTTCTACCGGCCGTTGCTCCCCGCCACCGCGCGACTGTCCGAGGCGGACGTCACCTTGGCGCCGGAGGCGGCACGGCACCGGCTGGAGGCGATCGGCTACCGGGACCCCGGCGGCGCCCTGCGGCACATCGCCGCCCTCAGCGAGGGGCTGTCCCGACGGGCCGCCATCCAGCGCCAGCTCCTGCCCGTGATGCTCGGGTGGTTCGCCGCGGGACCGGACCCGGACGGGGGCCTGCTCGCGTTCCGGCGGCTGTCGGACGAGCTCGGCAGCACCCACTGGTTCCTCAAGCTGCTGCGCGACTCCGGCACGGCGGCCGAGCGGCTGGCCCGCGTGCTGTCCACCTCCCGCTACGTCGCTGACGCGTTGACGCGGTCACCCGAGTCGGTCGTCTGGCTGGACGACGACGCCGAGCTGGAGCCGCGGGACGCCCAGCGCCTGGAGGCGGAGGCCGACGCCATCCTGACCAGGTCGTACGAGCGCGTCGCGGCCGCCACGGCGCTCCGTGCGCTGCGCCGACGGGAGCTGGCCCGGACGGCGACGGCCGATGTGCTCGGCGTGACCACAGGCATCAGGGCGTCGCACAGCCTCACGGTGGCGGCCGACGCGGTCCTGGCGGGTGCGCTGCGGATCAGCCGCTGGGAGGCACGTGCCGAGCGTGGCCTGGACGCGGACCCGACGCGGATGCTCGTGGTCGCCATGGGTCGCCTCGGCGGGCGCGAGATGGGCTACTCATCGGACGCCGACGTCCTCTTCGTCCACGACCCGCTCCCGGGGGTGGACCCGACCCTCGCCCAGGACTTCGCCACCGGCGTGGCCAGCCAGCTGCGCGCCCTGCTCGGTGAGGTCGGCCCCGAGCCGTCGCTCGCCGTGGACGCGGACCTGCGGCCCGAGGGTCGCAACGGGCCGCTGGTCCGCACGCTCGACTCCTATGCGGAGTACTACGGCCGCTGGTCGGCGACGTGGGAGGCGCAGGCACTGCTCCGTGCGCGACCAGTCGCTGGCGACGCGGAGCTCGCCGGGCGGTTCCGCGCCCTGATCGACCGCGTGCGGTACCCCGCCGGGGGTCTGGACCCGGCGGCGGTGCGCGAGGTCGCGACCCTGCCCGATCCCGTCGGCCGCGTCGTCGGCGGGCACCGCATGCCGAACGGCGTCGCGCTCGAGCAGGTGCGGGTGCCCTTCGGCGTGGTCGGCGCGATCTACGAGGCGCGCCCCAACGTCACGGTCGACATCGCCGCGCTCGCCCTGCGTTCGGGCAACGCGGCCGTGCTGCGCGGGGGGAGCGCCGCCAAGGAGAGCAACACCGTCCTCGTGCGGGTCATGCGCGATGCCCTCGCCGCGGCGGGGGTGACCGCGGAGGCGATCCAGACGGTCGACGACTTCGGCCGTGCCGGCGCCACCGCGATGATGCACGCCCGCGGCCTCATCGACGTGCTCGTGCCGCGCGGTAGCGCAGGACTCATCGAGACCGTCGTGACCGAATCCACCGTCCCCGTGATCGAGACGGGCGCGGGCGTGGTGCACATCGTGCTGGACGAGACCGCGCCGCTGGACTGGGCGCGCGACATCGTCGTGAACGCCAAGGTGCAGCGCCCCAGCGTGTGCAACGCCGTGGAGACGGTCCTGGTGCTCCGCGCCGCGGCCGACCGGCTCGTTCCGGAGGTCGCGGACGCGCTGATCGCGCAGGGCGTCACGATCCACGGCGACGACGACGTCCGCCGGCTCGTGCCCGCGGCCGTCCCCACGACGGATGAGGACTGGGCCACCGAGCACATGAGCCTCGACCTCTCGATGCGCGTGGTGGACGACCTCGACGCCGCGCTCGCGCACATCCGGCAGTACAGCACCGGGCACACCGAGTCGATCATCAGCACGGACGCCCTCGCGATCGAGCGCTTCCTGGCCGAAGTCGACTCCGCCGTCGTGATGGCGAACGCGTCGACGCGCTTCACCGACGGCGGCGAGTTCGGCTTCGGCGCTGAGGTGGGCATCTCCACGCAGAAACTGCACG
>NCKG01000119.1:0-6367 GCA_002279095.1 Cellulomonas sp. 14-74-6 | reverse complement strand
CGCGAGCGCCCGCGCGAGACGACGCCGCTCCCCCGAACCGCCGAGCGGCACGTCGGCCAGGTGACGTGCGACGAAGGACGCAGATGCCATCGCGCGGTACCGGGCCGACCCCAGCGGTACCGAGCGGCAGCCTTGCACGGCCCGTCCGTCACCGGTCACCGCGGCCATCACCGTGCCGTCCCGGAGCAGCTGAGCCGTCCGGTCCTGGTCCTCCCGGTGGACCCCGACCGTGACGTCGTCGCCGACGCTCGAGAGGACCTCGACGAACCAGGTCGCGAGGGAGTCGGCGTTGACGGCCACCGGCAGGCGGTCCGCAGGTCCGCCCAGCTGCCCCAGCGCGTGCCGCGCCTCGGTGTCCAGGGCGGCGCGCTGGCCGGCGAGCCGCACCAGCACCTCTCCGGCCGCCGTCGGGCGGCACGGCCTCGTCCTGAGCACCAGCACCTGGCCCGCGTGCTGCTCGAGCGCTCGGACCCGCTGGCTGACCGCGCTGGGTGTCACGTGCAGCGTCTGCGCGGCGGCGTCGAACGTGCCCTCGGCGACGACCGCGGCGAGAGTCGTCAGCTGCTCGGCGTCGTACACATGAGCGATGCTACAGACGCTGCAGAAACCTGAACTTCCCTGTCGGAGCCCATCCGCCTACCGTCCCTCCGTGATCGCCCTCCGCGGACTGCTCAGCGGCCTGTCCCTCATCGTCGCCATCGGCGCGCAGAACGCCTTCGTGCTGCGGCAGGGCCTGCGCCGCGAGCACATCGGCGCCGTCGTCGTCCTCTGCGTCCTGGCCGACGCCGGGCTGATCGCCCTGGGTACCGCCGGGCTCGGCGCCGTCGTGCAGGCCCACCCGACCGCACTGACGGCCGTCCGCGTCGGAGGCGCCGCCTTCCTGCTGTGGCTGGCCGCCGACGCCGTGCGACGTGCTGTGCGGCCGGGCGTCCTCGACCCCGCCGTCTCCGGCCCCGCAGGCCTGCGCCCGGTGCTCGCCACGAGCGCCGCGCTGACGTTCCTCAACCCCCATGTCTACCTCGACACCGTGCTGCTGCTCGGCGCGCTCGCCCAGCAGGCGGGCGCCGCCCGGTGGCAGTTCGCCGCCGGCGCCGCAGTCGCCAGCGGCGCCTGGTTCACCGCGCTGGGCTACGGGGCGGTGCGCCTGCGGCCGCTCTTCGCCCGTCCCGGCGCCTGGCGCGTCCTCGACCTGCTCGTCGCCGCCGTCATGGTGACGATCGCCGTGCGACTCCTCCTCGACTGAGCGGACGGCGCACGACACGCGCACGACGCCGCACGGTGCACCCGCACCGTGCGGACTGGTTCCCCGCACCCGTGGCGCGGCCGGCCGACGGATGCCACGGTGGAGCCATGACCGAGGAGACCCCAGCCACCAGCACCGACGCCGCACTCGGTTCCGAGGGTGACGCCGACCAGCTGCCGCGCGAGGACATGCTGCTCGAGCGCGGTGTGGAGGACCTGCTCGACGAGGGCTACTCCCCGCCCGAGCGCGGCCGCAGCACCCACTACGGCGAGACGGCGTGGGAGGAGGAGCACCGGGAGACGATCGACCAGCGGGCACGGCAGGAGGAGCCCGAGGTCTGGGACATGCCCGAGGAGCCGAGCGGTGACCGCGAGGAGTACCGGGCGGGCCGCCTCGAGGCCGACGACGACGCGGTGGAGGCCGGCGTCACCGACACCTTCGCGCACGACGTCGGCGTCGCGGGCGGCGCGGCCAGCGCCGAGGAGGCAGCGGTGCACGTCATCCCCGACCCGGACCAGCAGGAACCGTTGTACCGGGCGGACGACGAGCACGGGTGAGCGGGGAGTCGCCGCACGCTCCGCTCGGATGCGTCAGCGACCTGGTCGGGTCATCGCGCCGCGCGGTTCGGGGCGTGGCCGCGGACGGTGTGCCGTCCCGACGTGGTCAGTCGCACTCGCACCCGGTGGTGCCGGCGGCTTCCTCCGGCCGGCGCCGCGCCCGGGTCTGCGCCGCACGCTCCGCCAGCTCGGCGTCCGGTGGGTAGCCCACCTCCTCGAGCGTCAGGCCGTGCGGCGGCACGACGGCCGCAGCCCCGTCCCGCCGGCGTCCGGCGAGCAGCTCGGCCGCCCACCCGGCGGGGCGTCGCCCCTCGCCGATGACCAGGCTCGCGCCGACGAGCGCCCGCACCATCGAGTGGCAGAAC
Source organism: Cellulomonas sp. 14-74-6 (assembly GCA_002279095.1). Classification (GTDB taxonomy): domain Bacteria; phylum Actinomycetota; class Actinomycetes; order Actinomycetales; family Cellulomonadaceae; genus Cellulomonas. The sequence goes on along the minus strand of NCKG01000119.1, from coordinate 4,202 downwards.
GCGTCCGCCTGCACCTGGGCGACCACGAGCCCCTCGTCCGGCCCGCTGGTCACGCGGCACCACTCGAAGCGCTCCAGGGTGCGGATGGTCGTGGCCTCGGGCCGTGGCTTGCAGAACGCGGCGAAGTCGTGGCGTCCGACGAGCGGGTGCGCCGCTGCCGCCATCGCGTCGGCGTCGAGAGCCCGCCGGTGCCACAGCACGTGACCGCGGCGCAACGGGTCGCGGAGCGCCGCGTCGTCGCAGACTCGGTACACGTAGCGGCGCCGCAGCGCGGAGAACCGAGCGTCGAACCCGCTCGGCGCCACGGTCACGCGATGCACGACGAGGTCGCCGGGCAGCACGCCGGCGAGCCGGGCGACGAGCGCCGTGGGGCCGTCCCGGTCCGACCGCCCCCGCGTCGCCAGCAGCGCCGCCACACCGACGTCGACGTGCGCCACCTGTCCCCGGGCGTGCACCCCGGCGTCGGTTCGACCGGCCACCGTCACCCGCGGCGGGGCCTCGCCCCGAGGTGCCGCACGCAGGACCGTTGCGAGGGCGTCCTCCAGCACGCCCTGCACCGTCCGGAGCGCGGGCTGCCGCGCCCAGCCCGCGAAACCCGCACCGTCGTAGGCCAGGTCGAGGCGCAGCCGGACGACGGGGTCCGCGGCGGTGATCACGGCGCACACCGTAGCCGCACGCGGTCCGGCTACCGTGGTCCGGTGGCGAACCCGTCCGACCCGTTCACCCTCGCCGTGGACTGCGGTGGCGGGGGCATCAAGGCGTCGGTGCTCGATGGCGCCGGCACGCTCCACGCACCGCCGGTGCGGGTGCCGACGCCCTACCCGCTCCCACCGGACCGGCTGGTGCAGACCGTGGCCGAGCTCGGTGCCGCCCTGCCCTCGTTCAGCCGTGCGACCGTCGGCATGCCCGGCATGATCCGGCACGGCGTCGTCGTGGCCACACCGCACTACGTCACCCGGTCGGGACCACGCACCACGGTGCTGCCCGACCTCGTGGACGCCTGGGCGGGGTGCGACATCCGTGCCCTGATCGAGGACCGCCTCGGTGTCCCGGCGCTGGTGCTGAACGACGCGGAGGTGCACGGCGCCGGCGTGGTGTCCGGCACCGGCGTGGAGCTCGTGCTCACGCTGGGCACCGGGCTCGGCTCCGCACTTTTCGACGGCGGCAGGCTGGCGCCCCACCTCGAGCTGTCCCATGCGCCGCTGCGCCGCAGCACCACGTACGACTCGTACATCGGCCAGCCGGAACGGGCCCGGCTCGGAGACGCGCTGTGGTCGCGCCGTGTGCGGCACGTCGTCGAGGGCTTCCGGCCGGTGTTCTGGTGGGACCGGCTGTACCTCGGTGGCGGCAACTCCCGCCACATCTCACCGCAGGTGCTGGACCGGCTCGGCGACGACGTCGTCGTGGTGCCCAACCAGGCCGGAATCGTCGGCGGCGTCCGCGCCTGGTCGCTGAGCCTCTGACGTCGGACCGGTGCCCGGCGGCGCCGCTCGGCCGACGACGCCCTCCAGCTCGGCGGCCGCCTCGAGCAGCACGCGGGTGAACCGCGTCGGACGCACCAGGCTGACCAGGTGCGTCGCACCGGGAACGACCACCAGCCGACCGTGCCGGCACGCACGGAGGAAGGCGCGCTCCTCACCGCGGAAGTGGTCGAACCGACCGTTGACCAGCCACACGGGCGCGTCGACCCGAGCCAAGTCCTCCAGCGGCCGAGCCGACCGCATCGCGCGTAGGACGTCGCCCATCACCTCGAGGGCGAACCCGCCGGCACCCGAGTCGGCCACCCCCGCCGGCGGCAGCATCCGCTCGACCAGCACCTGGTTCAGGCGCGCGCCCGCGTCCGGCAGCCGGGCGATGACGCTCGCCGCAACCGCCCAGCCGTCCACCAGCGGCGGCCACGGGCGCGTGCAGCAGGACGCGGCGACCAGGCCGACCACCTGCTCCGGGTGTCGCGCGGCGTGCGCGATCGCCACGTAACCGCCGAGCGACAGCCCGACCACGAGGGCCCGGCCTCCGACGTCGTCCACGGCGCGCACCAGAGTCTCGACGGCCGCCTCGAGGCTGAACCGTTCGCCGCGGCGCACGCCGTGCCCGGGCAGGTCGACCGCCACCGCCGTGCGACCCGACCGCTCCAGAGCCTCGACCTGGACCCGCCACATGGTGCGCGACGTGCGCAACCCGTGCACCAGCACGACCGCGACCCTCGGCCGCTGCGGTTCGGGCGCTGCCGGCGCCGACTGCTCCCGGTCGCTCTCGGTCACGGGTCGACGCTAGGCCGTCCGTCGCCGCGGTGCCCAGGTCAGCCGGCGGACGCACGAGAGCCCGGGACATCCCCTCTGCGGACGTCCCGGGCTCTCGGGTGGTGCTGCGGTGCTGCGGATCAGGCCTTGTCGGCGTCGCCCTCGGGGGCCTCGTCGGCGGCAGGCTCGGTCGGGGTCTCCTCGGCGACGGGCGCGGACTCCTCGACCGGGGCGGCCGCGGGTGCCGCCTTGGCGGTCGCACGCGTCGCCTCCTTCACGACGGCCTGCTTCGGCGAGAGCGGCTCGAGCACCAGCTCGATGACCGCCATGGGCGCGTTGTCACCCTTGCGGGCGCCGATCTTGGTGATGCGCGTGTAGCCACCCTGCCGCTCGGCGACCGCGGGTGCGATCTCCGTGAACAGGACGTGCACGACGCCCTTGTCCTTGACGACCGTCATCACCCGACGACGGGCGTGCAGGTCGCCGCGCTTGGCGAACGTGATGAGCCGCTCGGCGAGGGGGCGCAGGCGCTTGGCCTTGGCCTCCGTCGTCGTGACACGCTGGTGCTCGAACAGCTGCGTCGCGAGGTTCGCGAGGATCAGCCTCTCGTGAGCCGGTCCGCCACCGAGCCGGGGTCCCTTGGTGGGCGTGGGCATGGTCTCTACTCCTTGAGTTCTGGTGATGGTCGACGCGCGCGGCCCGTCGAGCGACGGACCGACGCGTTCCCCGGCGTCAGTACTGCTCGTCCTCGCTGAAGTCGACCTCGTCGTCGGCGTAGTAGCCGGCACCGGCCGTCGCGTCGAAGTCGATCGGGCTGTCCTTCAGGCTCAGTCCCAGCTCGGCCAGCTTCTCCTTGACCTCGGTGATGGACTTCGCACCGAAGTTGCGGATGTCGAGCAGGTCGGCCTCGGACCGTGCGACGAGCTCGCCCACCGTGTGGATGCCCTCGCGCTTGAGGCAGTTGTACGACCGGATGGTCAGCTGCAGGTCCTCGATCGGCAGCGCCAGGTCGGCGGCGAGCGCGGCGTCCGTCGGCGACGGGCCGATCTCGATGCCCTCGGCCTCGACGTTGAGCTCGCGGGCCAGCCCGAACAGCTCGACCAGCGTCTTGCCGGCGGAGGCCAGCGCGTCGCGCGGGCTGATCGCCGGCTTGGTCTCGACGTCCACGATCAGCTTGTCGAAGTCGGTGCGCTGCTCGACGCGGGTCGCCTCGACCTTGTAGGTCACCTTGAGCACCGGCGAGTAGATCGAGTCGACCGGGATCCGGCCGATCTCGGTGTCGAACGACTTGTTCTGGCTGGCGGAGACGTAGCCACGGCCACGCTCGACGGTCAGCTCGATCTCGAGCTTGCCCTTGTCGTTCAGCGTCGCCAGGTGCAGCTCGGGGTTGTGCACCTCGACACCGGCCGGCGGGACGATGTCCGCCGCGGTCACCTGACCGGCACCCTGCTTGCGCAGGTACATGACCACCGGCTCGTCGTTCTCCGAGGAGACGACCAGGTTCTTGATGTTGAGGATCAGCTCGGTGACGTCCTCCTTGACCCCCGGCACGGTGGAGAACTCGTGCAGCACGCCGTCGATGCGGATGCTGGTGACGGCCGCACCCGGGATGGACGACAGCAGCGTCCGGCGCAGGGAGTTGCCGAGCGTGTAGCCGAAGCCCGGCTCCAGCGGCTCGATGGAGAACCGCGAGCGGTGCTCCGAGATGACCTCTTCGGTCAGGGTGGGGCGCTGTGCGATCAGCACGGTGGGGTTCCTCTCAGCGGGCGTCCGCCATATGACGCTCCGCAGTGACGTGCAATGACCGCGCGCGGTCTCGGTCCACCGGCGCGGTCGGCGCACCGGTCCGTGCGGCAGGGCACGGACCGGTGCGGTCGAGCTCAGACCCGACGGCGCTTCGGCGGACGGCAGCCGTTGTGGGCCTGCGGCGTCACGTCCTGGATCGAGCCGACCTCGAGGCCC
>NCKG01000118.1:0-6395 GCA_002279095.1 Cellulomonas sp. 14-74-6 | reverse complement strand
GATCCACCCGGACCGCGCCTGGGCGACCGAGTCCAGGGGCACGGGACCGAAGGTCGGTGCCGATGGGGATGCGCCGCGGACCAGGGCCGCGACGGCATCGGCGACCGCGTCGAGCCCCACCGCGGCCGCCAGCGTCTCCACCACCGGCGCCACGGCGAGCCGAGCAGGTTCGGGCTCGGCGGGTGCCAGCTGTCCGGACAGGAGCCTGGCGGCACCGTCGAGCTCGGCGTCCGCGCGCCGCGCCGCCAACGAGCGCTGCGCGACCATGCGGGCGAGCTCCGTGCGGACCTCCTGCACGCCCTCGCCGGTGCGGGCCGACACCTGGCGCACGGGCACGCCGCGCAGCCCGTCCTCGACCAGCAGGCGTTCGACGTCGGCGGCGAGGCCGTCGCGGAGCGCGGGCTGGACGGTGTCCACCTGGTTGAGCAGAACCGCCATCGCGGCCTCGTGACCGACGAGCCGACGCAGGTACCCGGCGTGCAGGGCGTCGTCCGCGTACTTCTGCGGGTCCACCACCCACACCAGCATGTCGGCCTGAGGCAGCACCCGGTCGACGACGGCGCGGTGCTCCGGGGAGACCGAGTCGTGGTCCGGCAGGTCCAGCAGCACCAGGCCGCGCAGCGCCGCCTCGTGCTCGCCGTCGAGCAGGCTCTCGCGCTCGATGCGGTCGTCCTGGTCCACCCCGAGCCACTGCAGCAGCGGACCGCTGCCCGTCCCCCAGACGCAGGCGGTCACCCGCGACGTGGTGGGGCGACGCACGCCGACCTCGGCGAACTGCAGGCCGGCGACCGCGTTGAACAGGCTCGACTTGCCCGAACCGGTGCCGCCTGCGAGCGCCACCACCGTGTGGTCCACGCCGAGCAGCAGCCGCTCCCGCACCCGACCGAGCACCGCGAGCACCTGCTCGGCGACCTCCGGGTCCACCCGCTCACCGGCCCGCCGGACGGCCTCCTCCAGCGCGTCCGCCCGCCGACGCAGGGCCGCGGTCTCCTCCCCCTGCAGCGTCGCCGTGGCGTCCGCGCTCACCGCAGGTCCGGCCGGTGCGGGAAGCGGCTGGTCCGGAAGGGCGGGGGTGCCGTTCACGTCAACGCCTTGAGCACGGCGAGCCGCAGCCGCAACGTGCTGGCGGCGTCGGCCGCCAGGTCACGCTGCCGCAGCACCGCGTCCACCGCGGCCCGCTCGAGGTCCACCTGGTTCGCGGCGAGCACCGACAGCTGCTCGCGCAGGTCCGCCACGACGGCCGCGCCGGTGCTGCCCAGCAGCGTGCTCACGAGCTCCTCGGCCCCGACGACGCCGGCCGCTCCCGTCAGCGCCACGGCGGCCAGCACCGGATCTCCGACGACGCGGCGGACGCGCCGCCGACGCCGCGACGCGCCGGCGCCCAGATGAGCCTCGGCGGCCAGGGCTGCGTGCAGGGCGCGCTCACCCTGGGCCACCCAGCCGCGCGCGGCCTGCTGCGCAGCGGCGATGCGGTCGTCGACGCCGTCGTCACCGCCCAGGGCCGCCGCCACGGACGCCGAGCCGGCGGGCGCGTGCTCGCCGACCAGTGCGGCGTGGACGGCGTCCTGACCTCGTTCACCCGCGGCGACCAGGACGGACGTGACCGTCGTGACGAGGTCACGCAGCAGCGGCGCAACCGCGGCCTCCCGAGCTCGCGCCGTGCGCGACGAGCCGCGCACCCGGCCGGAGCGCCTGACGACGCCCGCGAGGGGTGCCCCCGAGGCGGTCAGCTCGGCCCAGCGCGCCCGGACGGCTCCGTCGGCCACCGCACCGGAGGCCACGTGCTCGCGGGCTCGACCGCCGGGTGCGACGACGGCCTCGTCGAGCCGTGCACCGATGGCCGCCGCGGCGTCCGCCTGCTCCTGCACGGCGTCGACGAGCTCGTCGACCCACGGCCGGAGGGCCTCGAGCGCCCCGCGCAGGGTGCGGGCGACCACCGTACGGGCCCGGTCGGGGCCCGCGAGCATCGTCAACCACCGGCGGATCGGCGCCACGACGGCCGGTGGGAGGACGCCCTCGTGCGGCCCGACGTCCGGCACGACGAACAGCGGTGCCCCCTGCAGTCCGTGGGCCCTCAGGCGCTCCAGCAGGTCCCCGCGCACCTCCGGCAAGGACTCCGGGGCGACCCGGTTGAGGACCATCGCGATGGTGGTCTGCCGCTCGACCGCGTCCTGCAGCACCCGCCAGGGCAGCGCGTCGCCGTAACGGGCGGCGGTGGTGACGAACAGCCACAGGTCCGCCGCCTCGAGCAGGCGGTGGGCGGACTCCCGGTTCGACTCGAGCACCGAGTCGAGGTCCGGGGCGTCCAGCACCGCGATGCCGCGAGGCACCGACCCGTGCGCGACGACCTCGACCGACTCCAGCACCGGGTGATGGGACAGCAGGTCGGCGTCGTCGGGGTTGTGCACCAGCACGGGGCGTCTGGTGGTCGGCCGCAGCACGCCGGCCGCGCTGACCTCGGTTCCCACCAGCGAGTTCACCAGCGTCGACTTGCCCGCGCCGGTCGATCCGGACACCACGACCACCGCGGGTGCCGAGAGCTCCGTCAGCCGAGGGACCAGGTGCTCACCCAGCTGGTCCACGAGCCGGGTGCGTGACGTCCGCGCCGGCTCCGCACCCGGCAGGTCGAGCGGGAAGGACGTCGCCTCGACGTCGCGGTGCAGGTCCCGGACGGCGTCCAGCAGCGACGTCGCCGCCAGCGGACGGGCCAGCATCGAGCGCGGATCGTCGCCGGCATGCCGGCCTCCCCCGTGCGACGAGGGGTGCGCCGGCGCGGTGCCGGGCTGCGCGCTCACGCCCCCATTCTCGTGTCCCACTGATGACCTGCACAAACGCGGCGCGCGGGTGAACGACCAGCAGCCGGGCCGGCCGCTCCGGAGCCACCTCCGGGCCTCGTACGATGGCTGCGCCGGACGACCGGCCCGCCCCCGTAGCTCAACGGACAGAGCAACGGCCTTCTAATCCGTCGGTTCCCGGTTCGAATCCGGGCGGGGGCACCGCAGGACGAGCACGTCAGCCACCCGTCGGGTGCGGCCGGCGGGTGCAGTAAATGCCGTGACCGCGCGAGGCCGCTGTGGTGTCGTAGATCACGTCCACCTCGCCGGCCGCCCCTTCGCACGGGGCTGCCTCGTCGCGCCCAGGAGGCGTCCATGCTGCCCGAGACCACCTACCAGCTGATCTGCTTCGACCACGCCGAGCGCATCGCGCGCGCCGCCGCGGCGCGCCGCGCCCGCACGGTGCCCAGACGTGCACAAGGCGGCGGGAGGCCCGGTCGTCGCACCGGCCACCCGCCGGCCGTGGCGTCTCGCTGACGGCACCGCACGACGAGGCAGCGCACGAGGGGCGCGGTCCTTCCCGACGAGGGCAGGGGCCGCGCCCTTCGTCGTGCAGGGCGCCATGCCGCCCGGGACGTGCGACCGTCCGCGGCGTGCCACGATGGCGCCTGGCCGCGCCGTCGACTCGCCTCGCAGAGGTGGCACCGCGGCCGATGAGTCCCGGGAAGGACGGCACGGATGGGTCGGCACGGCGCGCCTCCGCCCCATGCGTCCCTCCCGACCGGCCGCCACCTGCGCAGCGTGCTCACCACCTGGGCGGAGCGCGCCGCGCTGGGACTCGCCGCGGGCGGCGGCACCTGGGGCGTGCTGCAGTGGGCCGGTACCACCGCCGACGCTGCCGCATGGGCCGCTGCCGGCGTCGCGCTCGTCGTGCCGTGCGCCGCGTGGGCGGCGTCCACGCTCCCCGGTCACGACGCGGAGAGGCGCGCCGCCGAGGAGCCCCACCGGCACCGCTAGCCGGGTCCGAGCGCGCGGGCGCAGCGTCGCCGCCCCGCACCGTCGCACGACGGTGCTGGTGGGCGGCCCGATCTAGGCTGACCCCCGTGACCAGCACCCCCGCCAACGGCAGCTCCGACCGGATCGTCTGGATCGACTGCGAGATGACCGGCCTCGACCTGCGACAGGACGCCTTGGTCGAGGTGGCAGCCGTCGTGACGGACTCCGAGCTGCACGTGCTCGGCGAGGGCGTCGACGTGGTGATCGCACCGCCGCCGGAGTCGGTCGAGGCGATGGGCGACTTCGTGCGCACGATGCACACGACGTCCGGGCTGCTCGAGGCGCTGGGCACCGGGGTGACCCTCCAGCAGGCGCAGGACACCGTCATGGACTACGTGCGCACGTGGGTGCCGGAGGCGGGCAAGGCTCCGCTGGCGGGCAACTCCGTCGGGACCGACAAGACGTTCCTCGACCGGGACATGCCGGAGCTCGTCGGGCACCTGCACTACCGGGTGATCGACGTGTCGTCCATCAAGGAGCTCGCCCGCCGCTGGTACCCGCGGGTGTACTTCGCCTCACCCGCCAAGCAGGGCGGCCACCGAGCGCTGGCCGACATCCTCGAGAGCATCGACGAGCTGCGCTACTACCGGTCGGCCCTGCTGCCCGCCGCGCCCGGACCCGACTCCGCCACGGCGCGACGCATCGCCGCCGAGGTGCTGGCCAGCCCGTCCGTGGCAGGTGGGACCGGCGCCTGACCTCTCGGGCACCGTGCCCCGGCCCCGCGCCGCACGGGACGCCGAAGGGCGCCGACCTCGTAGGTCGGCGCCCTTCGCGCTGGGGTGGCTAACGGGACTTGAACCCGCGACCCCCTGGACCACAACCAGGTGCTCTACCAACTGAGCTATAGCCACCACGGTCTCCGTGCCGCCGCAGCGGCGAGGACCGACGGAAAGTGTAGCGGGTGCCGGACGGCGGTCCGCCCCGGCGGACCGCCCGAGGGTTCCGCCCCGGCCGACGCGGCCCAGCCCTCAGCAGCCGAGGGTGGACGGCCTCACAGGCGCGCCTCCACCGCCGCGGCCACCCGGTCCGCGGATCCGGGGGCGTGCTCGAGGAACAGCGACGGCTCGATCAGCTCGACCTCGAGGATCACCGGCTTGCCCGCGTCGTCCGGGATCAGGTCCACCCGGGCGTAGAGCAGCGGACGCTCCAGGCCGGGGAAGACCTCCGGGATGGTCGCCATCACCCGGTCGGCCACGGCACGCTCCGCCTCGGAGGCGTCGCGCGGCGCCATCCGCTCGCGTCGGTACAGCACCCCCTCCGTCTCGTCACGGCGGTACGGCCCCGCGAGCAGCGCGCTCTTGCGCACGGCGTGGCTGAACTGCCCGTCCACGTACACCAGAGCGGTCTCCCCGACGGTGTCGACCTGGCGCAGGTAGCGCTGCAGCATCACGTGCCGACCGACCCCGAGCAGGTTCTTCGCATGGGTGATCGCCAGCATCCGCGACGGCGTGTCGCCGGCCTCGTAGCGACCGGTGTCGCGCGAGCCGGCGCTGACGGTCGGCTTGATGACGAAGTCACCGAACGCCGGGAACCGGGTGTGGATGGCGCGGGCGTCCATGTTGCGCTCGGGGTCGAGCCAGATCGTCGGGACGATGGGCAGGCCACGCTGCTCGAGGTCGCGCAGGTAGGTCTTGTCGATGTTCCACCCCACCACCTCGGCGGGGTTCAGCAGCACCGACGAGTGCTCCACACGCCGGGTCCAGTCGGCGAACTGACGCGCGCGGTCGGTGTAGTCCCACGTCGAGCGGATGAGCACGGTGGGGTACGCCGACCAGTCGACCGTCGGGTCGTCCCAGACGACGGCCGCCGTCACCACACCTCGCGCCTCGAGGGCGGCGCGCAGCAGGCGATCGTCCTGGTCCAGCTCGGGGAGCTCGGCGCACGTGGCGATCGCGAGGCGAGCCGGAGCGGAGCTGGGGGGCACGGTGGTCACTCCGGCAGCGTACCGACGGGTGAGAGGGCGGTGAGCCGGTGCAGGGCGCGCTGGACCGAGGCCGGCCCGGCCCGGCCGACCACGGTGTCCCCGTCGACGACGGTGAGGGACGGCGCCTGCCCGTCGCCGCCCGGCGGGAGCTCGACCAGCGCACCGAGCACCTCGTCGAGACCCGCACCGAGGGACACGACACCTGCGGCGGTGCCGCCCCCGGCCGGGACGGCGCCGCCGACGAACCGCTCCTCACCGCCTCGCCCGGCAGCACCGTCCGTCGCCCCGGCGGGGGCCGGCTCGTCGAGGTCCGCCCGCTCCAGGGTGCCGAGCGACAGGAGGCTCGCCGTGCGTCCGCGGCCGACCAGGTCGGCGACCGCCGCCGTGGCCGGGCGTGCCACCACCTCCAGCGGCGGGGCGAGCTGCTCCACGTGCGCACCCGTGCTGAGCACCACCATCCGGTCCGCCATCCGCACCGCCTCGTCGACGTCGTGCGTGACCATGACCACGGTGGTGCCGAGCTCGGCGTGCAGCCGCAGGAACTCGCTCTGCAGGCGCGCCCGGCCCACCGGGTCGACGGCACCGAACGGCTCGTCCATCAGCAGCACGGGCGGGTCGGCGGCGAGAGCGCGGGCGACGCC
>NCKG01000117.1:0-6418 GCA_002279095.1 Cellulomonas sp. 14-74-6 | reverse complement strand
CTGGAACCCCGAGTTCCTGCGCGAAGGCTTCGCTGTGCAGGACACGTTGCACCCGGACCGCCTGGTCTACGGCCTGCCGACGGATGACGAAGGCGTCGCCACCGCCGCTGGGGAGAAGGCGCGCGCGGTGCTCGACGAGGTCTACGCGAAGCCCCTGGCGGACGGCACCCCGCTGGTGGTGACCGACCTGGCCACCGCCCAGCTGGTCAAGGTGGCGGCCAACTCGTTCCTCGCCACCAAGATCAGCTTCATCAATGCGATGGCCGAGCTGTGCGAGGCGACAGGTGCCGACGTGTCGCGCCTGGCAGACGCGATCGGCTACGACCCCCGCATCGGCCGCAAGTTCCTCAACGCCGGGCTCGGCTTCGGCGGCGGCTGCCTGCCCAAGGACATCCGTGCGTTCATGGCGCGTGCGGGTGAGCTCGGCGTGTCCGACGCACTGGGCTTTCTCCGGGAGATCGACTCGATCAACATGCGCCGCCGGGTGCGGATGGTCGACCTCGCCCGTGAGGTGTGCCACGGCTCGATCGTCGGACGCACGGTTGCGGTGCTTGGCGCGGCCTTCAAGCCCGACTCCGACGACGTGCGGGACTCGCCGGCCCTGTCGGTGGCGGCGCAGATGCAGCTGCAGGGTGCCCACGTCACGGTGACCGACCCGCAGGCGATCGAGAATGCCCGCGCCAAGTGGCCGGACCTGCGGTTCGCCGCCGACCCGCTCGAGGCCGCCGCCGAGGCGGACGTCGTGCTGCTGGCCACCGAGTGGGCGCAGTACCGCGAGCTGGACCCGGACGCGCTCGGCGCCGTGGTGGCGCACAAGCGGATCCTCGACGGGCGCAACGTGCTGGACCCGGCTCGCTGGCGCGCGGCGGGCTGGACGTATCGCGCCCTCGGCCGGCCGTAAGGGGTGCGCCGGCACCGCTGGTGGTGGGCTGCCGCCGCCGCGACGCTCCTCGTCGTGACGGCAGGCCTGCCCGTGTACGTCTTCCCTCGTCAGACGGCACCGGTGGGGGCTGACGTCGTCTTCGTCATCGGGCCGCCGCGCGCCTGGCGGATCGCCTGGGCGCGGGAGCTCGTCGCTGCGGGCAAGGCGAGGGCGATCATGATCTCCCAGCCCGAGACCGGCTCCTTGCAGGCCTGCGCCGCACAGTCGACGGTCCCGGTGCTGTGCCGGCGGCCCGACCCGTTCACCACGCGCGGCGAGGCCCGGTGGCTGCGCGACGAGATGGCGGCGCACGGCTGGCGGACTGCCGTGGTGATCACCTCCACGCCGCACATCGCCCGCACCCGTTACGTCATGCAGCGGTGCGTGCCGTCCGGTGTGCAGGTGGTGGGCCGCACCACAGGGATGGCGCCGTGGACGTGGGTGTACCAGTACGCGTACCAGACGGCTGCGTGGGTCAAGGCGCTGGCGCAGTGCGGCTGCTGACGACGACGCTCAGCTGCCGCCGAGCAGCAGCTGCACGCACAGCATCTGGTCGCCGTCGTGGGTGCACGCCACCGCCGTCTGGCTGATCGCCGGGTCCAGGACGTCGGCCCGCTGCCGGGTCGACGCCATCCAGCCGGCGACCACCGCGACCGGCCGTTCCGCCGCCCGGCTGAGGTTCTCCCGCACCACGGTGGCCTGCGGGCAGGCCTGCCGGACCTCGTCCAGCGGTGCGTGCTCCGGCCGTTGGCCGATCAGCAGGTCCACCCGCCGTGCGGCCACCGCCGCGGCGCACGACGCGTCGGCCAACGGCGCGAGCCCCGCGTGCCGCCGCTGCTGGTCCACCGCCGTGCGCAGCTGCGCGGCGTAGGCGTCGGGATCGGTCGTCGCCTGCGACAGCGGGGTTTGCGTCCAGGGCAGCGCGGTCGAGTCGGAAGGATGGGTCAGCACCCAGCCGACCAGCACGAGCGCACCGGCCACCGCCAGGGCGATCGTGAGCGTCGTCGCTCCGCGGACGCGACGCAGCGCCGGGGGAGGTGCGGCCACGCGGTCAGCGTACGCAGCGCCTCGCGGACTGCGCACCGACCGAAAAGTCGTTCGCACAGGTAATGAGATAGACTAACGACCATGCCTCCCGTCGTGACCGCTCCGAGCCTCGCGGCGGACCTGCGCGTGGCGCTGAGCCGGGCCAACCGCCGGGTGCGCGCCGAGCGTGGCTCCGCCGGCCTGTCCGACCCGCAGTTCTCCGTCCTGGCCCTGCTGACCCGCAACGGCCCCATGACGCCCGGTCAGCTGGCCGACGCCGACCGCGTCCAGCCGCCCACCATGACGCGCACGGTGAACTGCCTGGTCGAGCTGGGTCTGGTCAGCAAGGGGGAGAATCCCGCGGACGGCCGGCAGGTCGTCGTCTCGCTCACCGAGCAGGGCGTCGCGGAGGTCCGCGAGACCCGCCGACGGCGCAACGCCTGGTTGGCGCAGCGCCTCACGGACCTGACCCCGGAGGAACGGGCCACGCTGTCCCGTGCCGCCGACCTGCTGCGGAGGATCGCCGAGCAGTGAGCGCCACGTTCTCCTCCCTCCGCTTCCGCAACTACCGGTTGTGGTTCGCCGGCGCCCTCGTGGCCAACATCGGCACCTGGATGCAGCGCGTCGCCCAGGACTGGTTGGTGCTGACCGAGCTGTCGCGCGACTCCGGCGTGGCCGTCGGCGTGGTCACCGCGCTGCAGTTCGCGCCGATCCTCGGGCTGTCCGCATGGGCCGGCGTGCTGGCGGACCGGGTGGACCGCCGCAAGCTGCTGATGCTGACCCAGGGTCTGATGGGCCTGCTCGCGGCCGGCCTCGGTGCGCTGGTGCTGAGCGGTCACGCGCGGCTGTGGCACGTGTACCTGTTCGCGCTTGCGCTCGGCGCGGTGTCCGCCGTCGACGCACCCGTTCGACAGACGTTCGTCGCCGAGCTGGTGCCGCCCGACAAGCTGTCCAACGCCGTCGGCCTGAACAGCGCGTCCTTCAACGCCGCCCGCTTGATCGGCCCGGGTCTCGCCGGGCTGCTGATCGCGGCGGTCGGCACCGGTTGGGTGTTCCTGATCAACGCGATCTCGTTCGCCGGCACCATGCTCGCGCTGGTGTGGATGCACTCCGGCGAGCTGCACCGGATGCCGTTGGCGCCCCGCGCCAAGGGTCAGATCCGGGAAGGCCTCGCCTACGTGCGCCACCGCACGGACATCGTGCTGATCATGGTGGTGATGAGCGTCGTCTCGACGTTCGGCCTCAACTTCCAGCTGACCAGCGCGATGATGGCCCGCACCGTCTTCCACAAGGGCGCGGGGCAGTACGGCGTCCTCGGGTCGATCCTGGCGATCGGCTCGCTGGCGGGCGCCCTGCTCGCGGCGCGCCGCGAACGACCACGGGTGCGGCTCGTCATCGGAGCGGCGTTCGGCTTCGGCCTCGCCGCCGGGCTGCTGGCTCTGATGCCGACCTTCACGTCGTTCGCGATCGCGTCCATCCCCGTCGGCCTCGCGTCGCTGACGATGATGACGGCAGCGAACGCCACCATCCAGATGAGCACCGACCCCGCGGTCCGCGGCCGCGTGATGTCCCTGTACATGATGGTGTTCATGGGTGCCACGCCCATCGGGTCGCCGGTGGTCGGCTGGATCGGCCAGCAGTTCGGCGCCCGCTGGTCCATCGGCATCGGCTCCATCACGGCGCTCCTCGTCTCGACGGGCGCTGCGATCTGGGCGGCGCGGGCGTGGCGGGTGCAGGTGCGGCTCCGGGCGCGCGGCCGGCCGCACCTGGTGGTGCGCCACCTCGAGGCGCCGACGGAGGCCGCGACCGAGGTGGTCCGCACCGCGGCGTAGGGCCCCGCCCGAGGTGTCCCCAGTGCGGCGTAGGCCCCCCGGGGGAGGCGACCTGAGCCGTCCGTCGGCGCACGACGTGGCACACGGGTGAACCGCCCGCCCCACCGGGGTGAACTCGACGACCGGCCGCCGGCCCCGGGTGTCCGATATGTCACGATCACGGGATGCAGGACGACCAGCCGACGGCAGCCCGCTCGCCGTGGCCACGTCGTCTGCTGCTCACCGGGCTCGGCGTCGCCGTCGTGCTGGTCCTCGCAGCCGGCTGGCTCGCGCTGCGGGTCTACCAGGCCGGCACGGCGCTCGCGGAGGCGCAGCGCGCGTTGCCCTCGGGTGCCTCGAGCCTCAGCGCCACCGACGTGTCGGCGGTGAGCACGGCGCTGCCGCACGTCCGCAGCGACCTGGCCAGGGCGCGGTCGGCCGCGTCGGACCCGGTGTGGCGCGTGGCCGAGCACCTGCCCTGGGCGGGTGCGCAGCTGAACGCCGTCCGGGTCGTCACCGTCGCGCTCGACGAGGTGGTCGGCTCGGCCGGTCCGGTGCTCGACCGGGCCCAGGGCGTCCTCGCGGCGCGGGACACGCTGCTGAGCAACGGCCGCGTCAACCTGGCACCGTTCACCGATGTCGAGCCGGAGCTGACGCGGGCCGCCCGGGTGTCCACGGCTGCCGCTGCGCGGGTCCAGGCGATCGACACGCGGCAGCTCGTGCACCGCCTCGCGGGCCCGGTGGGCACCGTGCAGCAGCTGCTGCCCAAGCTGGCGTCGGCGCTGGACACCGGTTCGCAGCTGGCGGCGCTGGTGCCGCCGATGCTCGGCGCCGACGGACCACGCACGTACCTCGTCGTCGCGCTGAACTCGGCCGAGCTGCGCAGCGCCGGCGGGATCGTCGGCGCCGTCGCGGCGGTGCAGGTGGACCACGGCGTGGTCCGCCTCGTCGACCATCGGTCCACCGCCGACTTCACGGAGCTGGCCCAGCCGGTCCTGCCGCTCACCGACGCCGAGCTCGCGATCGACACCGACCGCCTCGGCCGCTGGGTGCAGGACTCGGTGCTGACACCGGACTTCCCGCGCTCCGCCCAGCTGATCGCCGCCCACTGGGCCAAGGACGTCGGCGGCACGGTCGACGGCGTGATCGCCACCGACCCGATCGCGGTGTCCTACCTGCTCGGAGCCGTCGGGGGCGTCCAGACGTCCGGCGGCACGCTCGACCAGCAGTCGGCGGTGCCGTCGCTGCTCCGCGACCCGTACGTGGGCGGCCTCGCGGCGAAGGCGGCGGACCAGTACTTCGCCCAGGCGGCGACGGCCATCTTCGGCGCGGTGGTCAGCGGCAAGGGCGACCCCGGCCGGCTGGTCGACGCGATGGCGAAGGCCGCGTCGGACGGCCGCGTCCGCGTGTGGTCCGCGCACCCGGAGGAGGAGCAGCGGCTGTCCGTCCGCACCCTCGGGGGCGCGTTCCTCAGCGGGCCGTACGCCGACGCGACGGGCGTCTTCCTCGACGACGGCACCGGCGGGAAGCTCGACTACTACCTCCGCACCGCCGTCACCGTGGAGAACCTGAGCTGCACCGGCCCCGCGCCGACCGCGGACGTGCGCCTGGACCTGACCTACGACCCGCCGGCGGACGTGGCGTCGTGGCCACGGGAGACCGCCGGGCGCGCCACCGGGTTCGCCCCGGGGTCGTTGGTCACGGACCTGACGGTGTACGCGGCCCAGGGTGCGGTGCTGCCGTCGCTCCGCCTGGGCGACGACGCGGTGGTGTCCGGGCTCGCCGCGCAGCAGGCCGGGCGGCAGGTGCAGGTGGTCTCGAGCGTCCTGGCACCCGGGCAGAGCGCGACCTACCGGGTGCAGGTGCCGGTGCGGCACGGTGCGGTGCAGGTCTGGGCGACGCCCACCGTGGCGTCGGGCGGCCTGGTCACGGCCACCTGCCCGTCCTGAGCGCGGCCCGCCTAGCACAAATCACCCGGTCAAGGGTCGGATTGCACCCCCACGGATCGTGTCCGTTGCGCGAAGATTGTCCGGTTGGTACCCATTGTCGAACCAGGGCGGCACACCATGACCACGCACGCGCGACGCGGACTGATCGTCATCATGGCGCTCCTCGTCGGTCTGTTCGTCGCCGGACCGGCAGGAGCGAGCACCCTGCCCACCGAGCCGGTGTCGTCGGGGACGCCGTGCCCGACCGACCGTCCTGGTTACGCCGCCCCCGGCGTCTGCCAGCTCACCGCGCACGTCAACCCGGTCTGCGTGAACGACGTGCCGCTGCTCAAGTACTCGCTCGAGGAGATGGGGACCACCCTCACCACGGCGACCATCACCTGGGTGCACCCCGGCGGCGCGGACGTGGTGCTCACCGACCAGCCGCTCAACGGCACGCTCCTGTGGCCGGGCGCCGTCCTGGACAACAAGGGCACGATCGTCGACTGGCCCGGCTGGACGCAGCGGTCCGACAGCAGCTGGACCCGCGGTGACGCCTTCGACTGGGCCCGGCAGCCCGTCGAGGTGCGCTTCGAGGTCAACCCGTCCACCGTCGCGACGGTGAGCTACCCGGCCGTCGCCGGCGCATGCGACCCGGTGAGCTCGGCGGTGCTCGCTGCGGGGGAGGTCAAGCCGACGTCGTCCGTGCGGTCCGCGGTGCTGGCCGCGAC
>NCKG01000116.1:0-6456 GCA_002279095.1 Cellulomonas sp. 14-74-6 | reverse complement strand
CACTCGCCGGAGCGTCTGCGCTGGTCAGCCGAGGACGTCGACCGCCAGCCGGGCGATCAGAGCGGCCACGACGACGACGAAGACGGCGCGGACGAAGGCGCTGCCCCGCGCCACCGCCGTCCGGGCCCCGAGGTACGCGCCGGCGATGTTGGCGCCGCCGACCAGCAGCCCGAGCCGCCACAGCGGCGCGCCCTCCAGCGTGAACACGAGCAGGGCGCCGAGGTTGGTGGCGACGTTGACGATCTTCGCCTGCGCCGACGCCTCGAGGAACCCGTAGCCGACGACGCCGACCAGCGCGATCACCAGGAACGACCCGGTGCCGGGCCCCAGCAGGCCGTCGTACGCGCCGAGCACCAGGCCGAGCCCCAGCGCCACCGCCCGGTGCCGGTGACCCGTCCAACGCAGCTGGGTCGCGCGTCCCACCCGCGGTCGCGCCATCGTGTACGCGCCGACCAGCACCAGCGCCACGAGGATGATCGGCTTGAAAACCGAGGTGGGCAGCAGCCCGGCGAGGGCCGCTCCCCCGGCGGCGCCGGCCAGCGCGGTCATCGCCATCGGCCCGGCCGTGGACAGTCCCGGCTGCACCCGCCGGTAGTAGGTCAGCGCGCTGACCGACGTGCCCATGATCCCGGCCACCTTGTTGGTGGCCAGCGCCTGCACGGTGGCAGGTGCGAGCTCGTCCGGCGCCGACGCGCTGACCGGCAGCGGGGTGCGCTTGCTGCGGTCGTCGGGGTTGCCGAGGGCCGTGCTGACCGGCTCGAGGCGGCTCCACGGCGAGCTGGACAGGGCGGCGAGCACCGCCTGGGCGGTGGTCGGGTCGGGGCTCCAGTCGCGGGACGGGGCGACGAGCACGTCGCGCGGCTCGCTGGAGCCGGTGCGGGTCAGCAGCGCCAGCTCCGCCAGCGTGCGTTGGACGGCGGTGGCGGCCGTGCTGCCCGGCTCCACCGACCCCGGGTCGGTCAGCAGGGAGGTCAGCACGTCGTCGGGCACCAGCGCCGTCACCGTGCCGGCCGCCGTCTTCACGTCGGCACGGGCGGTGGTCGCGACGCCGCCGAGGCTCTGCAGCGACTGCGGGCCGACGACGACGGCCGCGGCGTCCACCGTGCGCGCCAGTCCGAGCGTGGCGGTGTCCACCGCACCGGGACCCGCCCACAGCACGTCGGTGCGTGCGGTCTGCCCACCGATCCCCACGTCGGAGGACAGCTGTTGCGCGGTCTGGAGCAGGTCGGCGCCGTTCCCGTGCGCGACCGTCGCGAGGTCGGGGTCCGACCAGGGCAGCGCGAACGTCTCCCGGCCGGACAACGCCGTCCCGAGGTCACTCGCCCAGGCGCGCGCCTGCACGCCCGAGACCTGCGCGTCCGCGACCAGCGCGGGGTCGACGGCCAGGCCCAGGTCGGGAGAGCTGCGGGCGAGGTCGAGCACCGTTCGCAGTCGACCCCCGGTGGTGGTCAGCCGTTCCAGGGCAGCCTGCTCGGCCACGCTCGGCCCCACCGAGCCGCCGGTCGACACGGTCCCGCTCGGGGTCGGCTGCGGAGTCGTCCCTGCCGTGG
Organism: Cellulomonas sp. 14-74-6; assembly: GCA_002279095.1. Lineage (GTDB taxonomy): Bacteria > Actinomycetota > Actinomycetes > Actinomycetales > Cellulomonadaceae > Cellulomonas. The sequence goes on along the minus strand of NCKG01000116.1, from coordinate 4,906 downwards.
CGCTGCTGGTCGACGCCGCGGTCGCTCCCGGTGTCGCACCGGCGTGGGCGCCGGCCCCGACCGTCGGCGTGCGAGCCGGGCCGGTGAGCGGCAGCAGCACGGACACCCGCGCCTGCGGCACCGTGCCGTCGGGCCGCCACAGCGCGAACGTGCGCGCCGTGCCCGCCCGGTCACCGCCGTCGTCGGTGACGTCCACGGAGAGGCCCCGGGGACCCCAGCCGCTCGAGCTGGTGGTCAGCCCGATGGCCGACGCCGGGACGGTCACGTCGACGTCCAGCTGCGCACCGGGCGGCAACGCCCCGGGGTGCACCGTGGTCAGCCGGACGCCGACGACGCCGCTGGAGCGGTCGATCCAGGACGACAGCTCGGCGCGGGTCGTCGGCCGCAGCCGGTTGATCCGCAGCGTGACCGTGGGGTCCGCGATGCCCTCCGAGCCGACGTTCCGCAGCGTGACGCTGACGGTGAGGTCGTCGCCCGGCCGCAGCACCGTCGGCACCACCCGCTGGATCGACACCGACACCGGCAGGTCCGTGTCGAGCGCCGACGCGCTCGGGCTGGGCGAGCCGCTCGCCGCGACGGCGGGCGCACCCCCGAAGGCCGAGGTCAACGCGATGAGCAGCACCGCGAGCAGCACGACGGGCGTGGCGCGGGCGGGTGCGCGCCGGACGGGCCGGCTCATGCCTCGTCGGCGAGCACCGCGCAGGCCGCCTCGGCGAGCCGGCGCTCGTTCGGGTACGCCAGCCGGGCCGGCAGCGCGCCGACGGCCACCCAGGCGACGTCCTCGGCCTCGCCGTCGGGGTCGCCCTCGACGGACAGCTCCCCGCTGATCGCGCCCAGCAGGAAGTGGTGCACCACCTTGTGCACACGACGGTCCTCGCCGCTGAACCAGTAGTCGATCACCCCGAGGCGCCGCAGCACCCGGCCGGTGATGCCGGTCTCCTCGGCGATCTCCCGGACGGCGGCCTGCTCCGGTGTCTCGTCACCTTCGAGGTGACCCTTCGGCAGGCACCACTCGAGCCGTCCGGCACGGTTGCGGCGTGCGATGACCGCCGCGTGGAACAGCCCGTTGCGGCGCAGCACCACCAAGCCGCCCGCGGAGGTCTCGTCCACCACCGGGAGCGGGGTGCTCACCGCTCGGACCGGGGTGGTGGTGGGATCGATGCGCAGCCGGTGCCCGCCGGGCGGGGCCGGCACCCGCCCCGAGGCGTGACCTTCGGCGGCGGCGGACATGCCGACACTGTAACGACTCGGGCACGGCGCCCCGGTCCGGGCGGTCCGCCCCGGTCTGGCAGGCTTGCCGGGTGCCGACCGACCGCCCGAACCCCGACGAGGCCGCCCTGCAGCGGCGTGCCCTGGCGTCGCTCGCGCAGCTGGCGCCCGACGCCGTCGCTTTGGGCCGTCGGTTCGCGGACGCGGGTCACGAGCTGGCGCTGGTCGGCGGCCCCGTGCGCGACGCGTTCCTCGGCCGCGTCAGCGCCGACCTGGACTTCGCCACCTCGGCCCGGCCGGACGAGGCCGAGCGGATCCTGTCCGGCTGGGGCGATGCGCACTGGGACATCGGCAAGCGGTTCGGCACGCTGGGTGCGCGCCGGTTCGGTCGCGGCGGCTCGTCGGACGTCGTCGTCGAGGTGACCACCTACCGCACGGACGCCTACGACCCGACGTCCCGCAAGCCCGCCGTCGAGTTCGGCGACACCCTCGAGGCCGACCTGTCGCGCCGGGACTTTACCGTGAACGCGATGGCGGTCCGCGTGCCGGACCTGCAGTTCGTCGACCCGTTCGACGGGCTGGGCGACCTGGCGCGGCGCGTGCTGCGGACACCGGTCGACCCCGAGCAGTCGTTCGACGACGACCCGCTCCGCATGATGCGAGCGGCCCGGTTCGTCGCCCAGCTGGGGTTCGGCGTCGACGACGCCGCGCTGGCTGCGACGGTCGCGATGGCCGAGCGCCTGTCGATCGTCTCCGCGGAGCGGGTGCGCGACGAGCTGGTCAAGCTGCTGCTGTCCGACCACCCGCGCGAGGGTCTGCAGGTGCTGGTCGGCACGGGCCTGGCCGACCAGGTGCTGCCCGAGCTGTCCGCCCTGCGCCTGGAGATCGACGAGCACCACCGCCACAAGGACGTGTACGAGCACTCGCTGACCGTGCTGGAGAAGGCGATCGCCCTGGAGACCGGCCCGGACGGCGCCGTACCCGGTCCCGACCTGGTGCTGCGGCTCGCCGCGCTGCTGCACGACGTGGGCAAGCCGCGCACCCGCCGGTTCGAGCAGGGCGGCGGCGTCAGCTTCCACCACCACGAGGTGGTCGGCGCCAAGCTGGTCGCCAAGCGGCTCGCCGCCCTGCACTTCGATAAGCAGACGGTGCACGACGTCGCCCGGCTGACGGAGCTGCACCTGCGGTTCCACGGTTACGGGGACGCAGGCTGGACCGACTCGGCCGTGCGCCGCTACGTCACGGACGCCGGCCCGCTGCTCGAGCGCCTGCACCGCCTGACCAGGTCGGACTGCACCACGCGGAACGTGCGCAAGGCGGCACGCCTCTCCGCCGCGTACGACGACCTCGAGGAGCGGATCGGCCGCCTGGCCGAGGCGGAGGAGCTCGCCTCGATCCGGCCCGACCTGGACGGCACGCAGATCATGCAGGCGCTGGGCATCGGCCCGGGACGGGACGTCGGCGAGGCGTACCGCTACCTGCTGGAGCTGCGGATGGACCGCGGTCCGCTCGGTGCCGACGCGGCGCGCGAGGAGCTGCTGCGCTGGTGGGCGGCGCGTCAGTCCTGACGCACGACGGGTTCGGTGGCCGACGGCACCCGGACCACCAGCAGGCACAGGTCGTCCTCCTGGGACGACGCAGCCAGCCGCTGCACCAGCCGGTCCCGCACCGCCGTCGCGTCGGCGTCGTCCGGCACGGCCTGCAGCTCGGCCTCGAGCTGCGCCACGCCCTCGCGCAGCCCACGGTCCCGCCGCTCCACCAGCCCGTCGGTGTACACCACCAGGGTCGAACCGGCAGGTAGGTCGACGGTCGCCTGCGCCCGTCCGGAGGTGTACGTCGTCAGGCCGATCGGCGTGCTGTTGGCATGGTCGAGGCGCAGCACCTCGCCACCGGGCAGGCGCACCATCGGCGGCGGATGACCGGCACGGGCGTACGTCACCCGGGCGTGGTCGCCGGCCGGCACCCAGTGCAGGTAGACGCACGTCGCCACCTCCGCCATGCCGAGGCCCTGCACCAGCTCGTCCAGCCGGTCGAGCACCTCCCGGGGCGGCAGGCCGGCCCACGCGTGGGACCGCATCAGCGACGCCAGCTGACCCATCGACGCCGCGGCGCGCAGGTCGTGGCCCACCACGTCTCCGACGGCCAGCCCGATGGCGCCGTCGCGCAGCGGCAGCACGTCGAACCAGTCGCCGCCCACCTGCGCGTAGCGGGAGGACGGGACGTAGGCGGTGGCGAGGTCGAGACCGGCGACGGGTTCGACGTGCGGGAGCAGCCGCTGCTGCAGCGTCAGGGCGGCCTCGCGCTGCGCGAGGTACAGCTGCACGTTGTCGAGCGCCAGGCCGGCACGACGGCCGAGGTGGGCCGCGGTGATGGCGGTCTCCGGGCCGAAGCCGTCCGGTTCGTGGTGCAGCAGGACGAGCACGCCGAGCACGCGGTCGCGCGCGCGCAGCTGCACGATCAGCGACGAGCCGAGGCCGAGCCGTTCCAGCAGCCTCAGCTCGCCGGGCGTGCTGCGCGACGGCAGGTCCGCGCGGTCCACCGGCATCGGCTCGGGCACCAGCTCGATGCTGCTGTCGAGGGCGCCCCGCACCCGGGGTGAGCGCTCGAGCCACCATCCGGCCTCGGCCTCCAGCCGGGCGGCGGTCGCGGCCAGGCGGGGATCGGTCGCGACGACGTGCACCCGCTCGAACCGCCCGCGCTCGCCGACGACGGCGACGAAGCCCCAGGTGGCGAGCGCGGGGACCACCACGTCGGCCAACGCGTCGACCGCCGTGTCGTAGTCCAGGTGCCGGGACAGCTCGTCGCTGACGGCACGCAGCAGGTCGAGGCGGGAGCTCGTCTGCCGGGCCAGCTCGAGCTCGAGGTCCCGCGCGTCGTCGTCGCCCACCTGGGCCGTCACGTCGAGCTGGGCACCGACCAGGTGCGTCACCTGCCCGTCGGCGTCGTGCACCGGGCTGATCACCACCCGGTTCCAGAACACCGACCCGTCGCGCCGGTAGTTCAGCAGCACCTCGCTGATCGAGCGGCCGGAGCGCACGGCGTACCGCATCCGCTGCACGGCGGCCGGGTCGGTGGCCGGCCCCTGCAGGAAGCGGCAGTTGCGGCCGAGGGCGTCCTCGGGTGTGTAGCCCGTCAGGCGGGTGAAGGCCTCGTTCACCCAGACCAGCGGCTGGTCCGGCGCCTGTGCGTCGGACAGCGTCAAGGGGAGGTCGCCCTCGGTGACGGCCAGCGCCAGCAGGCGCTCGTCGGGCACCCGGCCGACGAGCTCGGCGGGCAGGCGGATCCCGTCCGGGGGTGTGCGGCGCCCCGCGGTGGCGGTCATGACCGCACGCTCTCGGCCGGCAGGTGGCCGGCGGCGTGGGCGTGGTTCGACGCGCGTGCGTAGACCAGTGCCGATCCGAGGTAGCCGGCGGCGAGGACGGCGAACAGGCCGCGCGACCAGCCGGTGTCCGGCAGCGTGACGGAGCCGAGCGCGGCGGCGCCGACGAAGGCGGCGTTGTAGAGGACGTCGTAGAGGGCGAAGGCCCGTCCGCGGTACGCGTCGGCCGTGTCGCGCTGCACGATCGTGTCGACCGCGATCTTGGCCGACTGCGCCGCGAGGCCCAGGGTCGCGGCGGCCACCAGCACCACCGGCAGCGCCAGCGTCACCACGAGCATCAGCTGGCTGACGGTCGCCACCAGCAGGCACACGACGATC
>NCKG01000115.1:0-6459 GCA_002279095.1 Cellulomonas sp. 14-74-6 | reverse complement strand
GTCCACGGCGGATCCGTCCACGGCGGAGGCGGCCGCGGAACGGGCCCTGCCGCGGAGGTCGCTCGACGACAGCGACCTCGGTTGGGGTGACCGCGCGGACGACTCCAACGACGAGCGGCTGCAGCGGAACCGTCCTCCGCACTGGTAGGCCGCGTCACCGCGTCACCGCGTCACCGCGTCACCGCGTCACCGCGTCACCGCATCACCGCATCACCGCATCACCGCATCGCCCAGTCACGGGACCACGACGGCGGACAGGTCGGCCGTCCCGGCCGCGCCGGCCAGTGCCGCTGCCTCCTCCGGCTGGACGGCGAGCATTAGCGGCGCCGACGCCGACGCGTCACCGGATCCGCCGAGCAAGCCCGAGCCGTGGTCCTGAGCCGCGGGCGCGGGGAGGACGAGCGCACCCCTCGCCACCGCGCTGCCCGGTCCGGCCTGCGCCGAGGCGGCCAGCACGTCGACCCGGTCGCCGGGCTGCAGCAGCGCCGCGACGGCGCCGTCCGCGAGGCGGACGGCGGCGACCACGGTGCCCGGTGGACCGGTCAACCGGCCGCCGGTCAGCACCCCGGGGACCAGCGGCAGGCCGGCCGGCACCGGTACGGCCGTGCGCTGACCGACCACCGAGGCGTGCCCCGCGGCCCGGGCACCCGTCACCGCGGTGTCCGGAGGGACCGCCGCAGTCCGTACGTCGGCATCCGTCAGGACGGTGCCGGCCGGTACGTCGTGCGCCGCGACCAGCACGTCGACGGTGGCTGGTGGCTCCGGGCGGAGCTGCCCCACCGCGACCGCCGCCGCGAGACCGAGCGCCGCCGCGGCGATCGGGACGCGTGCCCGCCACAGCAGGATGCGCAGGCGCCGCCGCCACGGCGGCCGGCGGACGGACAGCGGCGGTGGTGGTGGCAGGGCGCGGCGGGGCACCCGGCGACGCTAGGTCGAGCCGGCTCGGGTGCGGTGGTCGGGTGGCCGTCGTGCGGCGGTGGTGGCCCCGCCAGGCGGGCTGTGGGTGGATCGGACCCAGGTGGCCCAGGTGCTCCGTGCCGGAGCCGTCAGGCGGTGGGGCCGTCAGCACCGCCGTGGTGCCGTCAGTCCAGCCTGGGCACCGTCGGTCCGGCCGCGACGCCGTCGGTCAGGCGGAGGCGGCCTTCGCCGTGCTGGACGAGCCGGATGTCGAGGTGGTCGACGTGCCGCCGCCCGACGAGCCACCGCTCGACGGCGTCGTCGTCGACGTGCCGGCCGGGGAGGAGTCGCTGCCGGAGCCCGATCCGGCCGAAGCGGCGCTTCCGCCGACGGACGCCCCGGCGCTCACCGGCTCCTTCGTCGTGCGCCCGCCCTTGCCGCCCGTTCGCGCGTCGTTGCGGTAGAAGCCGGAGCCCTTGAACACCACGCCGACCGGCGAGAACACCTTGCGGAGCTTCCCGGAGCACTCCGGGCACACGGTGAGGGCCTCGTCGCTGAACGACTGGTGGATGTCGAAGGCGTGGCCGCAGGTGGTGCAGGTGTAGGCGTAGGTGGGCACTGGCTCGTCTCCCGGGGTCGAGGTCCCGATGGGAATGCGTCACCGACGGTCTCGATGACACCCAGCAGAGCGCAGATCTGGCACTCCGCATTCCCGAGTGCCAGATTCTACCCCGGGTCGCCGAGCACGCCCGCGGGCTAACCTGCCCACGTGGCCCGTCCCCGAGTCGTCCGCACGGCACTCGTGACCGTCGCGGCGTTCGTCGTGCTGGTGCTCGTGGCCGTGGTGGTCGGCGGGGTCGTGGTGCTGCGCCGGCCGCTGCCCACGTCGTCGGGAACGCTCGCGCTGCCCGGGCTGACCAGGTCGGTCACCGTCACGCGGGACGCGCGCGGCGTGCCGACCATCACCGCGACCAGCGCGACGGACCTGTTCCGGGCGCAGGGCTTCGTCGCGGCGCAGGACCGGTTCTTCCAGATGGACTACCGCCGGCACGTCACGGCAGGCCGGCTGTCGGAGCTGGTCGGCGCGGACCCGCGTGCGCTCGAGGCGGACAAGGTGGTGCGGACGCTCGGCTGGCACCGCGTCGCCGAGCAGGAGTGGGGCCTGCTGGACGCGACCACGCAGTCGTACCTGACGGCGTACGCGGAGGGGGTCAACGCCTACCTCGCCACCCGCGACCCGGGTTCGATCGCCGTGGAGTACACCGTGCTCGGCCTGCGGGTGCAGGTGGCGCAGCCGGAGCCCTGGCAGCCGGTGGACTCCCTCGCGTGGCTGAAGGCGATGGCGTGGGACCTGCGCAGCAACTACGACGACGAGCTCGGACGGGCCCGGGCCTACCGCACCATCGGTGACGTCGGGAAGGTCGACGAGCTCTTCCCGCCGTACCCGCAGCAGCGGAACGCCCCGATCCTGCCCTCGGGTGGTGACGCCACCGTGGTCCCCACGGTGGCACGCGCCCAGCTGCCGCTCGGCGAGGGTCAGGCGCAGGACGCGTTCGCCGCGGCGGACCGCGCGCTGACGGCGGTCCCCGTGCTGCTCGGCACGGGCGCCGCCACGGGGTCCAACTCGTGGGCGGTGTCGGGCGCGCACACCGCGTCCGGCAAACCGATCCTGGCCAACGACCCCCACCTCGAGCTGACCGCGCCGGGCATCTGGTCCCAGGTGGGCCTGCGCTGCCAGCAGGTGAGCGCGGACTGCCCGTTCGACGTCTCCGGGTTCGGCTTCGCCGGGGTGCCGGGCGTGGTGATCGGCCACGACGCCAAGCTGGCCTGGGGCCTGACCAACATGGGCGCGGACGTGACCGACCTGTTCCTCGAGCGCGTCGACGACCGCTCCGGGACCCAGCTGGTGAACGGCGCGCAGGTGCCGCTGCAGGTGCGGCACGAGACGATCCGGGTGAACGGCGGCGACGACGTGGACCTCGTCGTCCGCACGACGACGCACGGGCCGATCATCTCCGACGTGCTCGACCTGTCCGGGGCCACGTCGGCGCCGACGCCCGACCGGTCGACCTCCGCCTTCCAGGTGTCGCTCGGCTGGACGGCCAGCACACCGGGCCGGACGGCGGAGGCGATCTTCCGGCTCGACGCCGCCGCCACGGCTGCCGACGTCGCGGCCGCCGCCGCGCTGTTCGACGTGCCGGCGCAGAACATCGTCTTCGCCACCACCGACGGGCACATCGGCTACCAGGCGCCGGGTCGGATCCCCATCCGCGGGACGGTGCCCGGTGACGTGCCGTCCGACGGCTCCTGGCCGCGCCCGGGCTGGGACAGCGCCTACGACTGGCAGGGCTGGGTGCCGTCGGCGCAGCTGCCGCACGTGCTCGACCCGCCCGAGGGCTTCGTCGTCGCCGCCAACCAGGCGGTGCTGCCGCAGGGCACCGGTCCGTTCCTGACCGCCGACTACGACATGGGCTACCGCTCGCAGCGCATCCGCACCCTGCTGACGCAGCAGATCGCCGCCGGCAAGAAGATCGACGTCGCCTCGACGCAGGCCGTGCAGGACGACAAGCACAGCCCGATGGCCGACGTGCTGCTGCCGGCGCTGCTCAAGGTCGACCTCGGCTCGGGCTTCGAGGCCGACGGCCAGCGCCTGCTGCGCACCTGGGACGGCTCGATGTCGTCGGACTCGGCCGCCGCCGCGTACTTCGCCGCCGTCTGGAACAACGTGCTGCGCCTGACCTTCGCGGACGACCTGCCCGACCACGACGCGCCGACCAACGAGTCCCGCTGGATCGAGGTCATGCGGCACGTCGTCGACGACCCCGACTCTCCGTGGTGGGACGACCGCTCCACGCTCGGCGTCGTCGAGGGGCGCGACGGGGTGCTGCGCAACGCGATGATCGCCGCACGCCAACAGCTGGCCGCGCAGCTGGGCGTGCGCGCGGACGAGTGGCGATGGGGACTGCTGCACCAGGTGCGGCTGGAGCACCCGCTGCTCGGCGGGACCGGTCAGCCGGGGATGCTGCGCGGCGCCGTCAACCCGCCGGCGCAGCAGGTCGGCGGCGGCTCGTCGTCGGTCGACGCGACCGGCTGGGACCCGTCGACCGGAGGGTTCGCCGTCACCGCCGGCCCGTCGATGCGCATGGTGGTCGACCTGGCGGACCTGGACTCCTCGACGTGGGTCGACCTGACCGGTACGTCAGGGCATCCGGCCAGCCCGCACTACTCCGACCAGCTGTCCACCTGGGCCGCCGGCCGGCAGTTCCCGTGGCCGTTCTCGGCGGCCGCCACGCAGGCGGACGCGAGGTCGCGGCTCACGCTGCAGCCGTCGGCCTGACGAACCAGCGGGTACCGGTCGGCGTCGCGACCCCGTCCACCCGGCGGTCGTGCGGTGCGCGGGGGATCGGCTCGACGTCCGCGTCGTGCACCTCGTCGGCGTAGGTGAGCGCGATGACGGCGGCGTCCGGGCGCGCGTGCGCCAGCGCCCGGTCGTACCAGCCGCCGCCCTGGCCCAGCCGGTTGCCTTCGGTGTCCACGGCGAGCGCCGGCACGAGCACCACGTCGGCCTCGGCGAGCGCCTGCGCGCCGAGGGAGGGCCCGCTCGGCTCCGGCGGTCGCCCGGGCGCCCGCTCGAGCAGGTCGTCTGCACCCGCGTAGTCCGCCCAGTCGCGCTGCAGACCCGTGCCCAGCACGGGCAGCAGCACCCGGACGCCCCGCTGCTCCAGCAGCTCGAGCAGCGGGCCGGTGCTGGGCTCGCCGGGCCGGGCGGCGTAGAGCGACACGCAGCGCGCCGCATCGACCGCCGGGATGGCAACCACCACCTCGGCCAGCGCGCGCGCGTCCTCCTCGCGGTGCCGGGCGGACCGGTGCGCGCGGGCGGTGCGGATCCGCAGCCGCCAACGCTCCTTGAGCTGTTCGATCTCGTCCTCGTCCTCCGGTACGTGCAGTCCGGGCGAGGCGGCGTTGCTCATGACGACAGTGTCCCAAACCTGCGGCCGGACGGGTGACACCGCGCGGCGGCCGGGTCGTCGATCAGCAGCGGTACCGGCGGCGGGCACCGGGCCGGAGTCGGACGCGGGGCAGAATGCCCCGCATGAGATCGGTCCAGGACCAGCTGGCTGCCGTGATGTCCGCGGTGGGACCGGTCGCCCCGCTCGACGTGGTGCTGCACGACGCGATGGGCGCCATCCTCGCGGAGGACGTCGCGGCGACGCTGTCCGTGCCGCCCGTGGCGGTGGCGGCGCTCGACGGGTACGCGGTGGCGGCCGCCGACGTGGCGCCCGGCGGGTCGGCGCTGCCCGTGGCGGTGGACCTGCGGGCGGCGTCCGTGCCGGGGCTGCGGCACGTCCAGGGGCAGGCGGTACAGGTCGCGTCCGGCGCGCCGCTGCCGTGGGGGGCCGATGCGGTGGTGCCCGTGGAGGCGTCCGACCGGGGCACCGCGACCGTGCAGCTGGCGGGTGGCGTGCGGCCCGGACAGCACGTGCGGCTGACGGGGGCCGACGTGCCGGCCGGCCAGGTGGTGCTGCGGGCGGGCACGCGGCTCGGCGCCCGGCAGCTGGCGCTCGCTGCTGCCATGGGACGCGGCCGGCTGCGGGTGCACCCGACGCCACGCGTGGTGCTGCTGGCGGTGGGGGACGAGCTGGTCGAGCCGCCGACCAAGGGGCCGGCACCGACCTCGGCCGGGGACGGCCGCGTGTTCGAGGCCGACGGGCACGGGCTGGAGGCCGCGGTGCGGGACGCCGGCGCGCACGCCGTCCGCGTCGGGGTGCTGCCGGACGACCGCGCGGTGCTGCGCGAGGCGCTCGAGGACCAGCTGGTCCGTGCCGACCTGGTGCTGATCGCCGGCGGGCTGTCCGAGCTGGTGCACGACCCGGTCAAGGACGTGCTGGCCACGCTCGGCGGGGTCCGGCTGGACCACGTGGCCATGACGCCGGGCCCGCGGCACGCCTTCGGGTCGGTGGGTGGTGAGCTGGGGCGTGACCGGTCGATCCCGCTGTTCGCGCTGCCGGGCCACCCCGTGGCGGCGCAGGTGGCGTTCGAGGTGTTCGTCCGGCCGGCGCTGCGGCAGATGGCGGGGCACACCGAGGTGTTCCGGCCCTCGGTCGCCGCCGCCGTCGACACGGGGTGGACGTCGCCCCCCGGGCTGCGCCAGTTCGTGCCGGCCACCGTGCTCGGCGCCCCGGAGGAGGGGTACCGTGCCACGCCGCTGGGTGATCCGGCGGCTCCGTCGATCCTCGGTCTGGCACGGGCGAACGCGCTGGCCGTGGTGCCGGAGGCGGACGTCGTCGTGCCCCGGGGACAGGTGGTGCACTGCATGGTCCTGGAGGGTTGATGGCACCGGGGTGGCCGGCCGTGCTGACCGAGGGCGACGTGCGGCTGCGGCCGATGCGGCGTTCCGACCAGCGGGCCTGGATGAACCTGCGCGCGGTGAACGCCGGCTGGCTCGAGCCGTGGGACGCCACCAGCCCCGTGCCCGTCCAGGGACCTCGGCCGACGTTCGGCCAGTTCGTCCGCTCGCTGTCCGCCCAGGCTCGCGAGGGGTCGGCGCTACCGTTCGCCGTG
>NCKG01000114.1:0-6531 GCA_002279095.1 Cellulomonas sp. 14-74-6 | reverse complement strand
TCAGCAGCAGCGGGTGGCTCTCGCCCGCGCTCTGGCCGCCCGGCCGGGCATCATCTTCTACGACGAGCCGCTCTCCAACCTCGACTCCAAGCTGCGCTACCAGATGGGCCAGCAGGTGCGCGCGCTGCACAACCAGTTCGAGACGACCTCCGTCTACGTCACGCACGACCAAGAGGAGGCGATCACGCTCTCCGACCGGATCATCGTGATGAGCGAGGGCGCGATCGTGCAGGACGGAACGCCGAGCGAACTGTACGGCCGCCCGAACTCGGCGTACGTGGCCGACTTCATGGGCTTCCAGAACATCCTCCCCGGAACGATCCGCGCGGTGCGCGACGGCATCGCCGACGTGGAGGTCGACGGCACCTCGCTCGTCGTCGCCGGCGTCGCGACCGGTGAGGCGGCGCCGGGGGAGAGGGCGGACGTGGCCTTCCGCGCCGCGCACGCCCGGATCATGCCCGCCGGCGACCTCGCTCCCGGAGCCGGGCGGTTCCGCGCGGACGTCGAGCGCAGCACCTATCTCGGAAGCGCCGTCAACCTGCTCGTCCGCGCCGACCGGCTGCCGCTGCGCGTGCGGGTCGAGACGAGCGAGATGGCCGCGGACGCCGTGCCGCGCCCCGGCGACGAGTACGGCTTCGCGATCAACCCCGCCCGTGACCTCGGCCCGCGCATCGCGCACTTCGTCCTGCCGATCCGGGGCAAGGGCTCCAGCGACTGGGCGTACTCCTGGGTTCCCGTGCTCGGCCCGGCCGTCGGCGGCGTCCTTGCCGGCCTGGTCGGCAAGTGGTTCGTCGGCTGACCGATTCCCGACAGCAGATCCTGAACGACCCTCGACGAGGAGGCACCATGGCTGACAAGTACGTGATGGCGATCGACCAGGGCACCACGAGCACCCGCGCGATGATCTTCGACCACGCGGGAACGGTGGTCGCGGTCGGCCAGAAGGAGCACGAGCAGATCTTCCCCAAGCCCGGCTGGGTGGAGCACGACCCGAAGGAGATCTGGGACAACACGCGTGAGGTGGTGGGCCAGGCGCTCGGCCGGGCCAGCCTGAACTACGACGACCTCGCCGCGGTCGGCATCACCAACCAGCGTGAGACGTCCGTGGTGTGGGACCGGGAGACCGGCGAGCCGGTCTACAACGCGATCGTCTGGCAGGACACCCGCACGCAGAAGATCGCCGACGACCTCGGCGCCCTCGGCGGCGGTGCGGACCGGTACAAGTCCCGCGTCGGCCTGCCCCTGGCGACCTACTTCTCGGGGCCGAAGATCCGCTGGATCCTCGACAACGTCGAGGGCGCCCGGGAGAAGGCCGAGGCCGGCAAGCTCGCGTTCGGCAACACCGACTCGTGGGTGCTGTGGAACATGACCGGCGGGGTCGACGGCGGCATCCACGTCACCGACCCGACCAACGCCTCGCGCACCATGCTGATGAACCTCGACACGCTGACGTGGAACGAGGAGATCGCCGGCGAGATGGGCATCCCGCTGTCGATGCTGCCGCAGATCCGCAGCTCGTCCGAGGTGTACGGGCACGGTCGCAAGGGCGGTCTGGTCCCGGGCGTGCCGATCTCGGGCATCCTCGGCGACCAGCAGGCGGCGACGTTCGGCCAGGCGTGCTTCGAGGTCGGTAACGCGAAGAACACCTACGGCACCGGCAACTTCATGCTGCTGAACACCGGCACGTCGCCCATCCCGTCCAAGAACGGCCTGCTGACGACGGTCTGCTACAAGATCGGCGAGCAGCCGACGGTGTACGCGCTCGAGGGCTCGATCGCCGTGACCGGCTCGCTGATCCAGTGGCTGCGGGACAACCTCGGGTTCATCTCGAGCGCGCCCGAGGTCGAGCAGCTGGCCGAGACGGTCGAGGACAACGGCGGGGCGTACTTCGTCCCGGCGTTCTCGGGCCTGTTCGCGCCGTACTGGCGCGGCGACGCCCGCGGCGTCCTCGTCGGCCTCACCCGGTACGTCAACAAGGGACACATCGCACGGGCCGCCCTGGAGGCCACCGCCTTCCAGACCCGTGAGGTGCTCGACGCGATGAACGCCGACTCCGGCGTGGACCTGACCGAGCTGAAGGTCGACGGCGGCATGGTGGCCAACGAGGCCCTCATGCAGTTCCAGGCCGACATCCTCGGCGTGCCCGTGATCCGGCCGAAGGTGGCCGAGACCACGGCGCTCGGCGCGGCCTACGCGGCCGGCATCGCCGTCGGGTTCTGGAACGGCGAGCAGGACGTCATCGACAACTGGGCCGAGGACAAGCGCTGGACGCCGTCGATGGACGACGCCGAGCGCGACCGGCAGTACCGGCTCTGGAAGAAGGCCGTCACCAAGTCCTTCGACTGGGTGGACGAGGACGTGCGCTGAGCGCACGCTGACCCGACGAGGGGTCGCGACGCCGGGTGGAGAAACCGGCGTCGCGGCCCCTCGTCGTGCGTGGCGGCGGGTGCCGGGGGCCTCCCGTCGGACGGGCCGCCCGTCCGGTCGCGTGTCCGGCGTCACGTCGGCTCCGCACGCGGGTGCGTCGGCGCCCGTGCTTACGATGCGCGGCGTGACGACGACAGCGCGGCTGGGCGCCTCGGACCTCGCGGTCCTTCCGCTGGCCCTGGGGGGCAACGTCTTCGGGTGGACGGCCGACGAGGCGACGAGCCTCGACGTGCTCGACGCGTTCGTCGACGGGGGCGGGTCGATGGTGGACACCGCCGACGGGTACTCGCACTGGGTGCCGGGGCACACCGGCGGTGAGAGCGAGGCGATCATCGGCCGGTGGCTGGCCCGTCGCGGCCGGCGGGACGAGGTGGTGATCGCGACGAAGGTCTCGCGGCACCCGCAGTTCCTCGGCCTGGCACCGGACACCATCCGCGGTGCCGTGCACGCGTCGCTGCAGCGGCTGGGCACCGACCACGTCGACCTGTACTACGCGCACTTCGACGACCCGTCCGTGCCGCTGGCCGACTCCCTCGGCGCACTGTCCGCCCTGGTGGACGAGGGACTGGTGCGCTACCTGGGCATCTCGAACTACACCCCCGACCGCATCGACGAGTGGCTGTCCGTCACCGAGCGGGAGAACCTGCACCGGCCGGTCGCGCTGCAGCCGGAGTACAACCTCGTCGAGCGCGGGTTCGAGGACGGCCTGCGGGCCCGCGCCGAGACGTACGGCCTGGGCGTGTTCCCCTACTACGCGCTGGCGTCCGGGTTCCTCACCGGGAAGTACCGCGCCGACGGGTCACCGCGCGGTCCGCGGGCCGGCCGGGCGGCGCAGTACCTCGAGGGCCGAGGCGCCGCGGTGCTCCCCGTGCTGGACGAGGTGGCGGCGGCGCACGGCGTGTCCGACGCGACCGTGGCACTGGCGTGGCTGCGCCGGCGGCCGACGGTCGTGGCGCCCATCGCGAGCGCCCGGAGCCTCGACCAGCTGCCGGACCTGCTGGCCTCCACCACCGTCGAGCTGGCCGCCGACGAGGTGGCCGCGCTGGACGCCGCCTCGCGCTGACCCTCACGATCGCGGGCGGACGGCGAGGCTGTCACCCGTCGCAGGTACCGTGCCGTCCATGCGCCTGGCCACCTGGAACGTCAACTCGATCCGTGCCCGCGTGGACCGGGTGCTCGGCTACCTCGAACGCACCGGCGTCGACGTGCTGGCGATGCAGGAGACCAAGGTCAAGGACGAGTCGTTCCCGCGGGAGGGCTTCGAGGCCCTCGGCTACGAGGTGGTCACCAGCGGGTTCAGCCAGTGGAACGGCGTGGCCATCGCGTCGAAGGTGGGTGTGGCCGACGTGGAGCACGGCTTCCCCGGCCAGCCGACGTGGGGCGACCCCGGGGCCGTCGAGGCGCGGGCCGTGGGCGCGACCTGCGGCGGGGTACGCGTGTGGAGCCTGTACGTGCCCAACGGTCGCGACGTCGGCGACCCGCACTTCACCTACAAGCTCAAGTGGCTGGACCGCCTGCGGGAGGCTGCCGGCGGGTGGCTGCAGGCCGACCCCGCGGCCCGGATCGCCATGGTGGGCGACTGGAACATCGCCCCGCTGGACACCGACGTCTGGGACATCGGCTTCTTCGCCGGCCGGACGCACGTCACGCCCGCCGAGCGGGAGGCGTTCGAGGCGATCGCGGCCGCGGGGTACACCGAGGTGTCGCGCCAGCACGTCCCGGCCGAGCACACCTACACGTACTGGGACTACCAGCAGCTGCGGTTCCCGCGGAACGAGGGCATGCGCATCGACCTGACCTACGCCTCACCGGCCCTCGCGGCAGAGGTCACCGACGTGGTCATCGAGCGGAACGAGCGCAAGGGCAAGGCGCCGTCCGACCACGTGCCGGTGGTGCTGACGATCGCCGACTGACTTCGCCGGCCGCGTGTGGCGGCCGGTGCGGGCTGCGGGTCGGGCGGGCTGAGGCGGGTGCGCCGGTCGGCACAGATCGCCCACCGACCAGGGCATCCGTGTGGGAGCGCTGCGCTACGTTGCGGCCCATGAGTCAGGACCCGGGTGCCCCAGCGGACTCTGCGCAGCAGCCCGACCCGTACGCCGCACCGATCCCGCAGCCCGAGGGTGGCGGGAGCGCCCCGGCCCCGATGTACGCGCAGGAGCCGTACGGACCGGCGCAGCCGTACGGACCGGCGGCTTCGTACGGACCGGCGGCTTCGTACGGACCGGCGCCCGTGTACGGCCAGACGCCGGCGTACGGGCAGCCGCCGGCGTACGCACAGCAGCCGGTGTACGGCCAGCAGCCGGTGTACGGCCAGCAGCCGGTGTACGGGCCACCGGGGCAGGTGCCGACGTACGGCCCGTACGGCTACCCCACGGCGCAGCCCTACGGCCCGGCGGGCGGCTGGGACACCCCCAGGACGGACCCGATGTCCATCGCGGCACTCGTCGTCGCGCTCAGCGGGTTCCTGTTCGGCCTCACGTTCCCGGTCGGTCTGGGGCTCGGCATCGCCGGCATGGTGCGCACCAAGCGCCGCCGGCTCGAGGGGCGTGGCCTGGCCATCGCCGCCGTGGTGGTCGGGGCCTTCGGCACCCTGCTGATCATCGGGTTCATCGCGCTGATCGCCGTGGTGGGGAGCAGCGGCGGGTTCGACGACCCGGCATCGTCCTCGTCCCGGACGTCCTCGGGACCGGTGCGCAGCGGCTCCGAGCCCGGCACCACGCTGCCGGACTACCGGCTGGTGCAGGGGCTGACACCTGGTGAGTGCCTGCAGGGTGACGCGACGTCCTGGTCGCTGGCCGACGCCGTCCCGGTCGCCTGCACCGCGCCGCACAACCTCGAGGTGGTGTCGGTGTACAAGCTCGCCGAGCGGCCGGCGAACAGCACCGACGGGCCCGGCGCCGAGCTGGACAAGGCCCGGTCGACCTGCGAGGACGACGTGCTGGCCGCGAACTCCGCGCTGCTCGGTGCGGACGACTGGTCGCACGTCTGGGCGCCGCACCCGGACCAGTGGGACGCCGGCGAGACGTCCGCCTACTGCCTGTGGGGCACCGACTCGAGCGTCACGGGCTCGGCCACGCAGGGCTTCGGGGCCCAGAGCTCCACCCTCTGACCCACCGTGCCGGTCCCACCGGCTGCGCCACCGCCGGTCCAGACTGCCGGCGCATGCGGCCGCACGTTCGCCCGTCAGACCGCGGCGACAGCCCGACCGCACCGCCCCACGAGGTCAACGCCCTGGTCCGCGACGTGACGGCGGCGGTGCCGACGGCCCAGCGCTGCGGCGTCGCCGTCAGCCGGCGAGGTAGGCCGTGAGGCCTTCGACGACGAGCGCGTGGTCGTCCTGCTGCGGCAGCCCCGACACGGCGACGACGCCGACCAGCTGCCCGTCGACGCGCAGCGGGAAGCAGCCGCCGTGCGCCTTGTACGTCTCGTCCAGACCCGACGACTCCTCGAACGTCGTGCCGTCGACGCGGTACCGGGTGCCCACCGCGAACGACGAGTGGCCGTAGTGGCGCACCACCTTCGCCTTGGCACCGATCCACCAGTCGTTGGACGTCGACGAGCCGGGGAACGCCCGCTGGTACACGGTGTGCGGCCCGTCGTCGGTGTCCACCTCGACCCGCACCACCACCGGCAGCCGCCGCTGCTCGGCCAGCGCCGCGACGGTGGCGCCGAGCCGCGCGGCGTCGTCGTACGTCAGGTGCGGCAGCACCAGGTGCTGCTCCTGCGCCTCGAGCTCGGCCAGCAGCGCGGGGTCGGAGAACGTCACGGGTGCGGGAGTCGCCTCGGCGGCGGACTGAGCGGCGTCGTCGGTCACGCCGCGACGGTACCCCGAACGGCCTGGCCCCCGGCCAGCTGGGCAGGCACGGCGGCACAGGCACGTACCCAGCTCGCCCGGCGGTGCCCAGCTCGCGGTTCAGTGCGGGCCGACGGTAGGTGCGGACCCCTCAACGGACGGCGGCGACCGCGATGCGCAGGTACGCGACCAGGCCGTCGAGCGCGGCGGCGCGTCCGGGTCACCCGAGGAGAACACCACCTGCCTGGCCGGTGCCCACAGCTCGCAGCCGCGGCAGCCGGCCAGCATCGCCGCCGTCAGGCCGGCACGTT